>JASFVZ010000166.1:0-5508 GCA_050049565.1 Chromatiaceae bacterium
CCGCGCCTCGCCGGTGTGCTGCCGCTGCTCGTTGGGATCGGCTTTCGAAATTTTTCACTGGACCCGGTCTGGATACCCTACCTCGCCCGGGATCTGTCCGCGCTGGCACTAGCCGATGTCGAGGACCTGGCGAGGCGTGTGACGGCCTGCCGAAAGAGCCACGAAGTCCGGACCTTGCTGGGCCTGCCGGCTGCCTGATGGATCGGCGCGCATGCTTGTCCAGGCTCAGTGGCCGAGCAGTTCTGGCCGGGTCATCCAGGCGATCGCCCAAGCGCCCCCATCGTCCGGTCCTGTTGCAGGCACACCACGCTTCCCGGCCGATAGGCGGTAATGGGTCGATCCTGATCACTGGTTACCAGGTGCGGCCGGAAGGTCAATCGCTTCGAAACAGGACCGTCAGCCGTCGAAACGCGCCGGCACACTGCGCCTGGTGTCCTCACCCTATCGGTAGAGGGTAGTGCGGTACTCGAAAGCCACCTTGCGGCGGGCTAGGCACTGCTGCTTGAAGCTGCCGCCAATCGGCCTTAATGTCAGCGCCCGCGCTTGGGCCAACAATCAACTCGAGGGAGTGTTATCAATGAAACGAAATATCCAATCTGTCCTGCTGATTGCCCTGTTTTCCGCCGGCCTGATCGGCTGCGAACAAGAGGGGCCGGCAGAGAAAGCCGGGGCTAAGGTCGACGAGGCGATGGAGACGGCGGGCGAGAAGCTAGAGGAGGCCGGTGAGGCGATTGAGGAGAAGGCAGGTCAATGATGACCTGGTCCTGGGCCGCTGTCGTCTGATCAAAGCACCTTTAACACGCCATTGAAATTCCCCGTGCGCCAAACGTGTGCCAAACCGGCGCCCAACAGGAAACTCTGGGCATGAAAAAAGGGCGCCAGATCTCTCTGGAGCCCTTTGATCTGTCAGACACTTACAGGCCTGTAGAATTTGGTAGCGGGGGCAGGATTTGAACCTACGACCTTCGGGTTATGAGTTCGGATACGCATCCAAAACCAGCGCTTTATCAACTACTTGCTGGGTCGCCCGTTGTCACGCGAGCAGCATGAAGCACAACAATGCATAACTGAGTCGCGCAATCTATCCGCTGTGCCGCCGGCGACGCAAGGTGTTACGCCGAGGGCCGAGGCCTATGGCTTCTGGCTCCCCTTCAGCATAATCGCGTGCGCCGTTGAAGGATGATCGTAGTAAAGGATCCAGCGCCAAAGAATTGCACAAGCTCAGCAAAACTCCCCAGGCACACATTGGCATAATATGCCAATTGAGCTACGCTGCGTTTACTTCAACCGATCGGGTATCTTGCCATGCCGACACGCAATGTGGTGCTTACCGACCAGCAAGCGGAATTGGTCGAAAAGCTCGTCCAATCCGGTCGTTACCAAAATGCGAGTGAGGTGCTCCGGGACGGCCTTCGTTTCCTGCAACGCCGCGAACGTGAGGAAGCGGCCAAACTAGAAGCTCTCCGTGGCGCACTCGATGAAGCAGAAGCTGCAGTCGCCAAGGGAGATCTCTATGACTACACCCCCACTTTTTTCGACGATGTCGACAATGATCGAGATTCCCAAGTATGAGGCGGATTCGCGTCACCGGCCCAGCGAGACGCGACATCACCAAGAGACTTCGACACAGTAGTGCAGAATTCGGCGGCCAGGCGCGCCAACGTTATCGGAGGCTTATCGACCAAGCACTGCAAGATCTCGGGGCCGACGCAAACCGAGTCGGCGTGCAATCCATCGATGACATCCGGAAGAGTTATTTTCTCTACCATTTGAAATCGAGCCGCGAAGCTCAAGTAGGCCCACCTGTGCACCATCCCCGACATCTGATCGCTTTTTATATCGACAAATCGGACGATGTCATCGTGGCGCGGGTGTTCCATGAACGACAGATGCTGTCTCAACATCTTACGCAGCCGGATGCTCGGTGAACACTTTTGGGTTGCGTATTTTGACAACCTCTTAGAAACGGGCAACTTCGGCAGTCTCGTTCCGGAGTGCAAACTCCCCTACCCTGCGCCGCCATGAAGGATTTGCCAGTACTCCTTGCAAATTTGTTGACCACGATCGCCAAACTTCCAGGTCCCGGTGGTAAGCCGGGCTAAGGCTCATGACCTGTTGCAGTTGCTGCTCGCTTTGCCATTGCGGCTCGACATCTCCCCAGACTGCGGGAAGCCATTGCGATGGCGGCACCAAAACTGGACCGCTCACAACGGCCGTGAGCAGACCATCCAACTCCGAGATGCTGAAGACCCCCTCGTCCACATCCAGGTAGTCGGCCTCCTCATCAAAGCGATCCAGCAAGAAGCTCTCTAGCCATTCGATCTCTTCGTCACCCAGGGGCTGATTCAAGTCTCTAATCGTCGTTACCAGACCAATAAATGTTAGGCATCCCAAGGAACCCCGGAAACCATTATCCGAGCGAACCCGAAACCCACGACACGTGAATTGTGATTTTGCCACAATACGTTAGCGACAGATTTGGCGACCAAAAAGCGTCATTGTGTATCCAGAGGATACACGCTATGATGTAGCCGATAGATACACGAAGTGAGAATATGCCGATGGCTTCTTTGGTCCCGATCAACATGAAAGCGGAACCAGCGGTACGCAGTCTGATCGATCGCGCCGCGAGACTTCTGCGGCTGAACCGTACCGAGTTTGTCTTGGAGACCGTGATCCAGCGAGCGGAAGACGTCATTCTGGATCACCAGCTGATTTCGGTCGACAAGGAGCGCTTTGATCGCTTCGTCGCAGCCCTTGATACCCCGCCTGCGGATAACCCACGCCTCAAACAGCTGATGGATCGCAAGGCTCCGTGGGAGTGATTTCCGCCCCGGAGCCGCTATCACCGCATCACAACCTTCAGCCCTTCGATTGTGGCAGACCCAGCCTGAATGAATGGCTGAAGCGGAAGGCGCTCAAAGCCCAGCAAATCGGTGGGTCTGCGAGAACCTACGTTGTTTGCACGAAAGAGGCGCAAGTTGTCGGTTACTACGCTCTGGCCACCGGTTCGATCAACCGTGAGGATGCACCTGGGAGAGTCAGACGAAATTCACCTGATCCTATCCCTGTCGTGATCCTTGGGCGGCTGGCTGTTGATGAAACTCATAAAGGGCAAGGTATCGGCCCAGGACTGCTAAAGGATGCTCTACTCCGCGTCCTCGGGGCCGCGGAAGAAATCGGCATCCGGGCCGTCCTAGTCCACACGTTGGATGAAAACGCTCGCAGCTTCTACTTTAAGCATGGTTTCTACGAATCACCCACCGACCAGCTTACGGTGATGCTTGCGATTCAGGACATCCAGGCTGCGCTAAAGTCCTGAATGCTCACACCCGAGTTCCCCCGCTTCGCCGGCATCGACCTGTTTAGCTCTGTTCTCGCGGCTGGACTCGTTTCTCGGTAGGAATCTGATCATGAATATCATCGCCGTCGATTGAGGTGAGTATTCGGCGCGCATACGGCCAGCCGCCTGTTCTGAGCACCGCGGGAGCACATCAGAGAACCGCAGCGCCCCTGCATCACTCAGATCGAGGTAGACGGATCGTTCGACCTCACTCTCAGTCTTTCTGGCCCAGGATTGAGCCGCAGCCTTGCTCAAGAAAGCCTTGGAAATCGTTGGATAGCCAGATCGCCTGGTCTTGGCCCGGTACTTCCCGGAAGGGGGTCTTGAAATCGTTGCCATTTGTCCATCCAGTATCCATGAGTGAATCGGAGGGAAAGACAAGCAACAAAAAAGGCCTACCCAGAACGGATAAGCCTCTTTCAAAATCAGACACTTACAGGCCTGTAGAATTTGGTAGCGGGCGCAGGATTTGAACCTACGACCTTCGGGTTATGAGTTCGGATTTTCACCCAAAACCGCCTATCTATCAACTACTTGCTGGGACGCCCGTTGTCACGCAAGCAGGACAAAGCACAACAAAGCAGTACCGAGTCACGCAAAAGTCACGCACTCACGAAAGCCGAAAACACTGACGGACATTGCCCCCGACGCTCTCGCGTCGGTGCCTCCTGCGATCATCGCAAGCAGCTCGTTTCCGCTCATTACCGAGAAATCCCAATCATTACTGCCCTCCTCCGGTCCCCGGCTACTTTCGGTACGCATACAAGTCCAGCATATTGTTGATCTCAACCGCCGCCATGAACATCGCCCACGCTGCTCCCTGGCTGCGGGCTAGCCGCAGCGCGACGTGACCGTTATAGCCCTAATTGCCCACCTCTCAGCGGGCACCCGTGGGCTGCTGCGCCGAATGGTGACGACGAAATGGTCGGCTTCCGGCCACAGCGGACGTGCGAACGAGCCGCTCCGCGACTCATGAGGAATAGCACCTCAAGCGGGCCTTCGTTGCCGACACTCAGGGCGTGACGTTCTTCCACAAAGGGCGGCAGTGTTAGGCTGTCGAGCAGATGCTGACGTCCGCCATGTCGGGCGCCGCCGAGTTCCTCGCGCTATGACGGTTGCCAGCTGTTGGCTGCTGCAATGCCGACGTTGCTTTGCCGCCTTCACTGGGCGTAATGAGCCGACAAAGGAAATGATTTCATCACCTGGATGTCACATGAGCAGGCTATGTTGACCGATCCGTAGACCGACTTTCGATACGCAGATGGAATAGTGCGGTCGAGATCGGCCGCGCATTGCTTGCAAGACCACAAGGGAGAACTCTCGATGTACGTCAGCGATTTTATGTCTAAGACGACGACGGTCAAATTGGATCAGGAATCCGACATTGCGTTCCAGTTGATGGAGGATATGGATCTCGATTTCCTGCCGGTGATTGACGGCAGCGAAACCGTTGTCGGCGTGTTATCCCGCCTACATGCTGAGCGTGCGGCAAACAGATTCCGATCTATGCTAGCCGAGATCAGTGAGATTATGGACTGTCGCTTTTGCGCGGTTACTTCCGACACACCACTTGCGAAGGCAGCGGAGCAGATGGTTGTGGATCACACGAACGTGTTGGCGGTTACCGACGACGATGGCCGGCACGTTGGTCTGCTCACGAGTAACGACCTGCATCGTGCGCTCGTTGACACACTGCGGGACAAGCGTGCCGAGAGCCACCACGCCGCCTGACCACTTTGGCGCAACGCTGCCACGCCTGGGTGGGGCGGCGGGGTAGGTCAGCACATGTGCTGCCCACCGTTAATCGATAGCTCGGCGTCGGTCAGGAGGCCTGACTCGTCAGGCAGCGTCTGCTAACGCCGGTTTGAATTGGCAATCCAAGACTCTTACATGCTCCAGGCATAGGCTGGTAACCTAAATCGCAGCACGAATTCGCAAGGATGCGATCATGTTGCCGTTTTCGGCTGGCAGCCCGAGTCCCGAAACCACAAGTGAACCTCACCCGTTGCTATGAAGCAATCGCCGCCGAATGGCCGCATAAGGTGTTGGAGTTTTTTGAGTTGGAACGTCCGCTTCGAGGCGATTCTGGCGCCAAATGCGTTCGCTCACTTCAGTCGGCAGTGTGTTGGTTTCTGCCTAATGCACCACACAAATAAAAGCGCCAC
>JASFVZ010000167.1:0-5474 GCA_050049565.1 Chromatiaceae bacterium
CGCCGCATAGAGGCGGTGACCGGTGAACGGGCCGTGCAGTGGATCGAGGCCGACGAGGACCGGCTGTTGCGTCTCGGCGGCCTGGTCAATGCCGGTCGTGACGAGCTCGAGGACAAGATCGGCAAGCTCATCGATAGGAACCGGAAGCTCGAGAAGGAGCTCGAGCAGATCAAGTCGAAGCTGGCCTCGGCCGCGGGTTCCGACCTTGCGTCCCAGGCGGTCGACGTCGGCGCCGCGAAGGTACTCGCCGCGCGGCTCGACGGCGTCGAGCCGAAATCGCTGCGCGACACGCTCGACCAGCTCAAGAACAAACTGGGTACGGCCGTGATCCTGCTCGCCGCGGTCAACGGCGAGAAGGTCAACCTGATTGCCGGAGTGACCAAAGATCTGACCGACCGCTGCCGCGCAGGCGATCTCGTCAAGCTCGCGGCCGAGCAGGTCGGTGGCAAGGGGGGCGGCCGGCCTGACATGGCACAGGCCGGCGGCTCGGATCCGGGCGGTGTGCCCAAGGCGCTCGACCTGGTCAAGGACTGGGTTGCCGAGCGGCTCTGAATCCCGGTGTGTCTCAACTCGTGAATCGCAGCAGGAGCATCGCAGCGGCATGGCGTTGATTGTCCAGAAATTTGGCGGTACCTCGGTCGGCACGATCGAGCGCATCAAACATGTCGCGCAACGGGTCAAGCGCCATCGCGACGCCGGTGACGATATCGTCGTCGTGGTCTCCGCCATGTCGGGTGAGACCAACCGACTGATCGGCCTGGCGGCCGAGATCAGCGATGCACCGAGCCCACGCGAGATGGATGTCCTGGTGTCGACCGGCGAGCAGGTTACGATTGCACTGCTGTGCCTCGCGCTGCAGGAAATCGGCTGTGACGCACGGTCGTATACCGGGGCGCAGGTGCACATCCTGACCGACAGTGCGCATTGCAAGGCGCGCATCATGGATATCGACCATGCCCGCGTCTGCGCGGATATCAAGGCCGGACGGGTGGTCGTCGTGGCCGGTTTCCAGGGTGTCGACGAGCGTGGCGACATCACGACGCTGGGTCGCGGTGGGTCGGATACGACGGCGGTGGCGATGGCCGCGGCACTGGACGCCGACGAATGCCAGATCTTCACCGATGTCGACGGTGTCTACACGACGGATCCGCGAGTCGAGCCCAAGGCCCGGAAGCTCGACCACATCACCTTCGAAGAGATGCTGGAGATGGCGAGTCTCGGGTCGAAGGTGTTGCAGATCCGATCGGTCGAGTTTGCCGGTAAATACAATGTGCCACTGCGCGTGTTGTCGAGTTTCGAAGACGGGGGTGAAGGCACCCTGATCAGCCTGGAGGATGAGGTCGTGGAAGCCGCCAAGATTTCTGGGATCGCGTTCAATCGCGACGAAGCCAAACTGACGATTCGCGGGGTGCCGGATCATCCCGGCGTCGCCTATCAGATCCTCGGACCGATCGGTGAGGCGAACGTCGAGGTCGACATGATCGTGCAGAACATCGCCAACGATGGCACGACCGACTTCACGTTCACGGTGAACAGGACGGATTACAACAAGGCGCTCAAGATACTCGAGCAGGTATCGAGTGCGCTCGGGGCGCGCCAGGTGGTCGGCGACGATAAGATCGTGAAGCTCTCGCTCGTCGGTGTAGGCATGCGGTCGCACGCCGGCATCGCCGCCAAGATGTTCGAGACGTTGTCGAACGAGGGCATCAACATCCAGATGATCTCCACTTCCGAGATCAAGATCTCTGTCGTCGTCGACGAGAAATACCTGGAACTCGGGGTGCGGGCACTACATGATGCCTTTGAATTGGCAGGGGAATCTCCCGCCTGAGCTGCGTCTTTCCCTTCTGCGCGGGCGTCAGAATTGCTAACATTCACGGTTCGGCGCCAGATGGCGCCGGAAAGAGGGTTGGCAATCAAAGCACCAGGGGCGGGCGTAGGAACGCCGGTCCATGGCGCTTCAAGGAGTGAGAAATGTTGATACTGACGCGCAGAGTCGGAGAGACTCTAATGATCGGAGACGAGGTCACCGTTACAGTGTTGGGAGTCAAAGGGAACCAGGTAAGGATCGGGGTCAACGCGCCCCGCGATGTGTCCGTGCATCGTGAAGAGATCTACGATCGTATCAAGCAAGAGGGCGGTAGCGCACAAGGCTGAATACGCGGCCAGGGACGGCCAAACGATCTTCAGAGGCAGGCAGGTCGCTACGAAGCAACGAACTGAAGAGATGGCCGAGTGGGTGAGCCTCGGTCGACGGAGTCGACGAAAGGCCACTTAACGTGGCGTTTCGAGAGGGGAACGCGAGGCCTTGGACGGCCGAGCCGGTAGCCCCCACCAGGGATGGTTGAGCGGCAGGCAGGCCGCTATGAAGCAACGAACTGGAGAGATGGCCGAGTGGCTGAAGGCGCTCCCCTGCTAAGGGAGTATGGGGTTAATAGCTCCATCGAGGGTTCGAATCCCTCTCTCTCCGCCATACATTGACAGCTTTCCAAGCGGCGGCGATACTTCGCCGCCTTCAAGATCAGGCGCCCGTAGCTCAGCTGGATAGAGTACCTGGCTACGAACCAGGTGGTCGGAGGTTCGAATCCTTCCGGGCGCGCCATTTAAAACAAAGGCTTAGTACCAATGACTGGGCCTTTCATTTTTCTAGCGCAGCGAAATCGTAGCGTCTGACACTACGACCCTTAAGCGCCGTTCGATCCGAGCCGCGGCATCCGCCAGGTGCTCCGGTGCGAGATGGGCATACCGCAGCACCATCTCATACGACCGCCAACCTCCCAGTCCCAACAGCTCCTGCAGGCTGGCGCCACGCATCAAACGCCAGCTGGCCCAATTGGTCCTCTTTTTAGTTTCAACGCCAAGCTAAGCCGCGCTCAGCATCGAGCGCTTGCTCGGGCAACAATGGCGAAGCCATGCCCGAGCAAGCGCGGAGTACTGAGCGTCCCAGCGAGCCGCAGGCGATCGGCTTGACCGCCTTGTTGGATGCATTAGTATGCGCATATTTATGCGCATTAATGTTCTGCCTAAAGCAGGAGGCTGGAATGCACCGCTTATTTGATGAAAATGCCCCGAAGAAAGCAACAAACCTAAGTATTAACAGTGATTTACTGGCAAAGACACGGGCGCTGAAGATTAACCTTTCCGCAACACTTGAGCGAGCGCTGGAAAGCGAGTTGGCCAATGTTGAGGCGAAAAAATGGGCCGCAGAGAACAAAGCAGCAATACAGGCGTACAACCAATTCGTTGAAGAGAATGGCTGTTTTGGTGATGAGTTTCGGGAATTCTGATGGCCCAATTCGACGTTTTCAGAAATCCGAGCACCACGACTAGCAAGCACTACCCCTACCTCGTTGATATTCAGAGCCCTTACCTCGAAGAATTAGCTACACGGATAGTGATTCCGCTTGGCAAGGCCTTGTTGTTCAGAAACACTGCCTTGAAGGGATTGACTCCCGAAGTCACTTTTCATGACGAGAAGTTGCTTTTGCTAACTCCCCAGATTTCATCCATTTCGCGCAAACAACTAAAAGAACCCATTGGTTCGATATCTCATTTGCGCGATGAGCTTGCGAACGCGCTGGATTTCGCCATTTTCGGCATTTAAAGCCATGCTAAGGGGCACTCAGTTCGGATCGACTGATCGCGCGACAATGGCGAAGCCATGCCCGAGCAAGTGCGGAGTGCTGAGTGTCCGAGCGGGCTTGTTAGCGGCTTGACCGTTTTTAGGCATTTTTATTTTCGCAAAAGCAGCTCATTCTCTATCGGCACATATTTCGATGCTGCTTCGATTAGTGAGGCGGCCGTAAGACCGGCAACACCATAAACCTCAACAGCAAGGCCGGAACCGGTCTTCAACTTTTTCACCAGCAAATCGAAATCACCATCGCCACTGGCCAACACCACCACATTCGAATCATTTCCCGATTCAAGTGCGTCAATCGTTATTCCAACATCCCAGTCGCACTTCGAAGAGCCATCTTGCCTTTGAATGTATGGCTTCAACTTCACTTCAAAACCAATCCCTCTGAGGATGTTCTGGAATTGGCGCTGCTTCGAATCGCCTCGTTCACAGGAATAGGCTATAGCTCTAATGACCTCTCTGTTCGACGTAGCCCTTCTCCAAAAAGCGTTGTAATCGAAGCCGCAACCATAAGCCTGTCTTGTCGTGTAGTAGATGTTTTGAGCATCGACAAGAATGGTCACTTTTTCCATATCTGCTTGTGCGTCTCATTCATTGCCTAACGCCCATGGAAACGGGCGTTCAACAGCGAGTACAGGTAAGCAATACTGTGGTGAGCCGCCTCATCAAAGAAGGTACTTTGCCGGCGAAACAGGTGGTCCGATACGCGCCATGGATCATCGAGATCGCCGACCTTGACCTGCAGGCGGTCCAAAACGCTATACAGGCGGTACGCAAGGGCCGCAAACTGTCTCCGACCGATCCAAATCAGCAGGAAATTTCTTTGTAAATCAATCGACATCCAAAAGGTGTAGCACTATGTCCAAGCCTTCCGTCACAGCTTCGCGACGCATCTACTCGAAAATGGATTCGATATTCGGACAATCCAGGAGTTGCTGGGACACAAGGAGCTGACAACAACGATGATTTATACACACGTTGCGCGCATTGGAGCAACGGGCGTACCGAGCCCGCTTGATCGGAAGGACCGCTAGCAGCGGAAGCGGCTGCGGGAATTGGACGGATGCGTAACCGGTCTGCGGCAGTCAGCGGACTTTACTGGAAGAACGGGCCAGCTGGCTTGTGGCAAATTGGGTTGATCAATGCACCTGCGAACCAGGTGGTTGGCGGTTCTTGTCTTTCCGGGCGCGCCATTCAATACCAAGGCCTCGTGTTTCACGCTGGGCCTCTCGATTTTCGGCGTAGCTAAGTCGTAGCTTCGTGGGCTACGATCCCCAACCGCCGTTCGATCCGAGCCGCCGCATCCACCAGGTGTTTCGGCGCAAGATGGGGATGCCGCAACACCCTCTCATTCGACTTCCAGCCGTCCAGCTCCATCAGCTCTTACAATAGGAATGCAGCAAACGGAAAGAGGGGTTCGAGCATGACGCTAAGTTGGGGACACGTTGCTGTGGCTGGGGTACTGCTGGCCTTGTCCAGCAGTGTGGGCGCTGACCGCAATAAACAATGGGAAGGTGATGATGGTGTCCCAGCCTATGGAGATTCGGTGCCACCTGAAGCCGTCCAACGTGGATACCGTGAGTTGGACGAACAGGGTATAGAACGCGAGACGATCGCGCCCGCTCCGACAGAAGAAGTGCTTGAGCAACAAAGGCAGACGGCAGCGTTACGCGATGAAGTGGCGAGGTTGAGAAGAGAGCAGGAAGCTAAAGACCAACGGCTGATCGATCGTTATCCGACACAAGAAGACTTGCTGAGGGCCTGCGAAGGCAATATGTACCGTCTCGATGAACAGATTCGCCAACTCCAAGTTGACCTTGGGCGCCTGCGAAGT
>JASFVZ010000013.1:0-11462 GCA_050049565.1 Chromatiaceae bacterium
GCGGATAGATCGGGTCAGGCGGCAGCGGCTTGTGCCTCCGCGTCGCGCGCGTCGGCGATCTCCTGGAGGCTCTTCGCGGCCGATACGCAGCCCAGCGGGATCACCAGCAGGGTCAGCACGGTCGAGACGAACACCCCGAACATCAGCGAGATCGCCATGCCCTGAAAGATCGGGTCGGTCAGGATCACGCTGGCCCCGCCGATCAGCGCGAAGGCCGTAATCATGATCGGCCGGGTCCGCGCCTTACATGACAAGAGCACCGCTTCGCGGACCTCGGCCCCCTTGCGCACCTCCTCGACCGCGAAGTCGACCAGCAGGATCGAGTTGCGCACGATGATGCCGGCCAGCGCGATGAAGCCGATCATCGAGGTCGCGGTGAAATAGGCGTTGTGACCGGTGAACAGGGTCACCAGCCAGTGCCCGGGCACGATGCCGAGCAGTGTCAGCGGGATCGGCGCCATGATGATCGCCGGGACGAGAAAGTTGCCGAACATGCCGACCACCAACATGTAGATCAGGATCAGCGCGACGGCGAAGGCCGCCCCCATGTCGCGAAAGGTCTCATAGGTCACGGTCCATTCGCCGGCCCATTCGAAGGCCGACAGGCCGTTGTCTTCGGGCTTGCCGGTCATCGTGCCCTGGAGGATCTGCCCGTCCGGCGTCTGATAATCCTGGAGTTGCTCGTCGATCTTCATCATCGGGTAGATCGGGGCACCGAGCCGCCCGACCGCGTCGCCGACGACATACTCGAGCGGGCGTAGATCCTTGTGATAGATGATCGGGTCTTCCTGGATCCGTTCGAAGCTGCCGAGTTCGGCCAGCGGCAGCGTGGTACCGCCGGGGCCGGGCACCGGCAGGTCGCTCAGGGCCGTCGGGTTGGCCCGCAGGGCCAGCGGGGCCTCGATCACGATCCAGGTCGGCTCCAGTGCCGAGCCCTCACGCACATCCGTGATCCGGTGGCCACCCATCGCCGTGTCCAGGGTCTGGATGACCGTCCGCGTCGATACACCCTTGGTCGAGGCCTTCTGGGTATCGATTACGAAGCGCCAGGCCTCGTACGGCTGGCTCATGTAGTTGTCGACGTCGGCCAGTCCGTCGACGCGTTCGAAGATCGCGGTCATGTCGGCTGCGACCTGGCGGCGTGTCTCGGCATCCGGGCCGTAGATCTCGGCCACCACGGACTGGACGACGGGCGGTCCCGGTGGCATCTCGGCGACCGTTATCTTCGCCCCCGCGGCGGCCGCCAGCGGGGTAAGCAACTCGCGCGCCTCGACCGCGATGTCGTGACTGGTCCGGTCACGGGCCGACTTGTGGGTCAGCTGGACCTGGATCTCGGCCAGCCAGGGATCCTGGCGCAGGTAGTAGTGCCGGACCATGCCATTGAAATCAAACGGGCGCGCCGTCCCGGCATAGGTCTGCATCGCGGTGACCTCGGGGATAGCGCGCAGCCGCTCGGCCATCTCGCGGGCCATGTTGGTGGTCGCCGGCAACGCCGTGCCCTCGGGCATATCGATGACGACGGCGAATTCGGCCTTGTTGTCGAACGGCAGCATCTTCACCGTTACCGCGGTGGTATAGAACATCCCCATCACCAGGAAGAAAGCCAGCACCAGGCCACCGAGAAACCCGTAGCCCGCAAGCCGGTTGTCGAGCAGCGTCGGAATGATCCTGCGGAAGATCCGGTCGAGCTTCTCGTTCGAGGCATGCTCGGCCTTCTCGGCCTTCTCCAGCTGCGCCATCGACGGCCGGATGCGCATCGCCAGGTAGGAGGTGAAGGCGAAGGCCGCAAACAGCGAGATGATCATCGCGACCGAACCCAGCACCGGGATCGGGGCCATGTACGGGCCCATCAGGCCGCTGACGAACGCCATCGGCATCAGTGCCGCGACCACGGTGAAGGTCGCGAGGATGGTCGGGTTGCCGACTTCACGCACCGCGTCGATCGCGATCTCGGTCGACGGCTCGCCTGCCATCAGCCAGCGACGGTAGATGTTCTCGACGACGACGATCGCGTCATCGACCAGGATGCCGATCGAGAAGATCAGCGCGAACAGCGATACCCGGTCGATGCTCATGCCGATCACGAACGCGGCGAACACCGTCATAAGGATGACGACCGGGATGACGATGGTGACCACGACTGCCGGCTTCAGGCCCAGGGCGTACCAGACCAGGATCGTCACGATGCCGGTCGCGACGACTAGTTTGAACAGCAGCTCGTTGACCTTTTCCTGAGCGGTCTCACCGTAGTTCCGGGTGACCTCGACCTCGACCTGGTCGGGAATCAACCGGCCCTTCAACGACTCCACCATTGCCAGGATGTCGTTGGCCACGGTCACGCCGTTCGACCCTTCCTTCTTGGCGATGGCGACCGTGATGGCGAGATCACCGTCGGCCTGCAGTTCCTTGCCGAACGCCTCGTTGTACGCCGGTCCGGTGTAGTAGCTGACGTAGTTCGTGGCTTCCTCGTTGGCCCAGCTGACATTCGCGACGTCGCGCACATAGATCGGCGTGTCGTCCACGACCCGGACCACCAGGTTTTCCACATCCTGGGGGGTCTTCAGGAAGCTGCCGGCATAGATCCGGGTCGACCGGTTGTCGGATTCGGACGAGCCGACCATCTGATCGGCGTTCGACCCACGAATCACGCTGATCACCTGGTGCGAGGTGAGGCCCTTGGCGGACAGCTTCTCCGGCAGCACCTCGACCCGGATCTGCTCGGCCTGGCCGCCGACCACGAAACCCTGACCGGTGTTCGGGATCTGCTTGAGCTGCTGCAGCAGGTTGAGGCCCAGGCGGCGCAGGCTGCCGCCGTCGAGTTCCGGCGACCACAGGGTCAGGGTGACCACCGGGACGTCGTCGATCCCCTTGACCTTCACCAGCGGCGGCATCTGCACGCCGGCCGGCATCTGGTCGAGATGCGACGCCAGTTTGTCATGCACCTTGACCAACGAGGGCCCGGTCTTCTCACCCACCTTGAAGCGCACGGTGACGATGCCCTGGCCGCGCATGCTCGCCGCGTAGACATGCTTGACGCCGGGGATCTCGCTCATGATGCGTTGCAGGGGGTCGACGGCCATCGCCGCGACCTGTTCGGACGATGCCCCGGGGTACTGCAGGAAGATGTCCACCATCGGCACCGAGATTTGGGGATCTTCCTGGCGCGGTGTGGCCATCAGGCCGAGTACGCCCATCGCCAGCATGCCGAGAAACAGCAGTGGCGAGAGCGGCGAGTGGATGAAGGCGCGCGCGGTCTTGCCGGCGAGCCCTAGATCGACGGCAGCCCCGTCATTGCGGTCGTTGTCTGCCACAGCGACTCCCCTGTTGCTGTTCTTGTGGCCTTATTGTTCGGTCTGGGCGGTTTCCGGTGCGACCGATGCGGTGATCTGGGTGCCGGCGCGCAGCCCCGGCGGCGGGCGGTTGACCAGCCGATCGCCTTCCCTGACGCCGGACAGCACCACAAACGACTGCGGGTCGGGGGCGTCACCGAGCCGCACCACTCGCAGGCGTGCCTTGCCTTCGGTATCGATCGTGTAGACCAGGGGCAGGCCACCCTTGGTCACGACCGCAGTCCGGGGAATCGTCAACTGCGCGGGCAGGTTGGTCGACCTGTCCGGGACCCGGATCTCGACATACTGGCCGGCCGTTGCGCCGGCGCTCGTCGGCAGTGCGAGTTCGACCATTACCGTATTCTGGCGTGGATCGGCGACCGGATGGATCAGGCTGACCGGCGCCTCGAGCAGCGCGCTGCCTTCGAGCGCCACATCGAGCAGTTGACCGACCTGCAAGGTGCGGCTGAGGCGGACCGGCAGATCGGTCTCGACGACCAGTTGGCTGGACTCGCTGAAATCGAGCAGTGGCTGGCCGGGTTGCACGGTGTCGCCGATCTCGACATGGACCTTCTGAATGACGCCGCTGAAGGGTGCGATGCCCTGCGTGTCGCGCAACCGCGACTGGATTTCCTTGATGTTGGCCTCGGCGCTCTTCATGCGGGTATTGGCCTGCGCCAGTGCGGTCTCGGCCCCGATCAGGTCAGAACGCAGTTCCGGGCCTCGATTGCGCAGACCGACCATATCCTGCATCGGGTTGGTGAAGAACTGGTCCATCATGGCCGGCATCCCCATGCCACCCGGCGCGGCGGCCGACGAATTCGAGCGCGGCGAGAAGACCTCGCGATCGAGCTGCACGCGGGCGTTGCGCATATCGGCGATCGCGGCATCGCGGTTTGCGATGGCCGCTTCGAGGCGCGCAAGCAGCGCCGTGTCATCGAGTTCCACCAGCACGGCGCCCTGGTCGAACGCGGCGCCTTCCCGACCCGCAATATCGGCGACCCGTCCCGGCATCTGGGCGGTCAGCTGCAGAGTCTTGTCGGCGGTGACCGTGCCGGCGAACGACAGGGTCATCTCGATCGCCTGGCGCGAGACCTGATGCACCTCGTAGCCGCTGGCGGAAAACGTGGTCGGGGCCTGAGCAAGCAGCAGGGTCAGTGTGACGATGGCAGCGGTCTGAGAGGGCTTCACAAGGTTCTGCTCCTGAGATTCTTGCCGGCTGAACGGTCTGTCCGAACCGGTGACGAGTGTGGCCTCGAGCGGGTTGGCCGGGTTGGCCGATCGGCGAGTCCCTGGACACCGCGCGTCGAACGACTGACACAACCCCAAATCCGGCCCGGCAGTTTACACGAGCATCCAATATAAACAAAATTTATGTGCAGAAACTCTGAAGTTATACCGCCGGGCCGGCGGCCGGTTCTTGGCCGGTGTCCGGGTGAGCGGTGATACAGTCGCCGGGTCCCAACAGTCAGCCTCCGTCCAACGAAAGCAGCATGCACTGGCCGCAATTGCTATCCCGAACCCGGCTGGGAACGCAGGACCCGCCACGGGCTTCGACCGCGCGGACCGATTTTCAACGCGACCTCGATCGCATCGTGTTTTCCTCGGCGTTTCGACGGATGCAGGACAAGACGCAGGTCTTTCCGCTGTCGAAGATCGACTATGTGAGGACCCGGTTGACGCATAGTCTCGAGGCCTCGAGCATCGGCCGGTCGCTGGGCACCCTGGTCGGCGAGCGGGTGATCGCGCGGCATGGTCTGGATGCGTTCGAAGCGGCGGACTTCGGCGCGATCTGTGCGGCTGCCTGTCTCGCCCACGACATCGGTAATCCGCCGTTCGGCCACTCCGGAGAGGATGCCATCAGGCACTGGGCGCAGACCGGCGATTACGGGGCGCGGCGCGTGGCGATGCTGCACGGCAGTCAACGGGAGGACTTCCTCGCGTTCGAGGGCAACGCCCAGGGATTCCGCATCATCACCCGGCTGCAGAACCCCGATAACCTGGGCGGGCTGCAGCTGACCGCCGCGACCCTCGCCGCCTTCACCAAGTACCCGCGCGAATCCTGCCTGGGAGGGAGCCGTTACGAGGGTGTCAGTGCGAAAAAGCAGGGGTTCACGGCCGATGACCGGGCGTCGTTCGAGAACGTGGCGTCGCTGGTCGGCCTGATCCCGCGCAACAACCACCACGCCATGTGGTGCCGTCACCCACTGGCCTTCCTGGTCGAGGCCGCCGACGACATCAGTTACCGCGTGATCGACATCGAGGACGGCTACCGTCTGGGTCATTTCAGTTACCAGGAGGTGCTCGACCTGTTCTGGCCATTGGTCGCCGACAGGCAACGTCAGGCAGCGCGGCTCGAGCGCATCCGCGAGCCGAAGGACCGGGTGGAGTTCCTGCGCGCGAAGGTCATCAACGAGGTGATCAGGCAGGTCCTCGACTGCTTCATGGACCACGAAGCGGCAATCCTAGAGGGCGATTTCGATGCCCCATTGCTCGGTGAGTTGGCGCTGCGCGAGCCGCTCGATGCGTTGATCGAGATGGCCCGTCAGCGTATCTACTGCGCGCCCGAGGTGGTCAGCATCCAGGCCGCCGGCTTCCAGGTGGTCGGGGACCTGCTCGAGCGCTTTGTCCATGTGGTCGACGACGTCGCCGAACACGGCGAGCGGGCGTCGCCGCGCAGTCTGATGCTGATCCGCCTGATTCCGGAACAGTTCGTCGGCGCGCAGCGCATCCCCGAGAGCGATCCCTATCGACGCCTGCTGCTGCTGACCGATTTCGTATCCGGGATGACCGATTCCTACGCCGTATCCCTCTATAAGAAGGTCACCGGCATCTCCCTGCCGGGCGGTTGACCATGCGCCCAGCTGCTCCCGACTGATCCATGTGCGGCCGCTATTTCCTGGAGGCCTCGGCCGACAAGCTGATGGCGGTGTTCGGCGAGATGCCGATGCCCGCCCTGGCGCCGCGCTACAACATCGCGCCGACCCAACCCGTCCCGATCGTCAGACAGGCCGACAATGCCCGGCGCGAGATGGTACTGGTGCGCTGGGGGCTGGTTCCGGGTTGGTCGAAAGGGCCGGACAGTCGCTACAGCATGATCAACGCCCGGGTCGAGACCGTCGCGACCAAGCCGGCCTATCGTTCGGCCTTCCGCTACCGCCGGTGCCTGATACCGGCAGATGGCTTTTACGAGTGGAAGGCGTCCGCCGATGGCAAGCAGCCCTACGTGTTGCGTGCGCGCGACCGCCAGCCGCTGGCCCTGGCCGGGCTTTGGGAGCACTGGCAGGACGACCAGGGGAACGAACTGGAGACTTGCGTCATCCTGGTCAGGTCGGCCGACCAACAGACCAGCACCGTGCACGACCGGATGCCGGTCATCGTCACGCCGGCGTCGTTCGACGCCTGGCTGGATCTCCGCATCCAGAAACCCCAGCCGGTCGAGACCCTGTTGGCCGCACAGCAGCCGCCCGAACTCTCGATCTACCCCGTGTCGCGCGACGTCAACAGCCCGCGCAATGACCGCGCCGCACTCATCGACCCTCTGCCGGAGACCGACTGATGGATTCGATGCGACGGCTGCTCGATATCATGGCGAAGCTACGCGACCCATTGGACGGCTGCCCCTGGGATCAGCGACAGACCTTCGCAACGATCGTCCCCTACACGCTGGAAGAGGCCTACGAGGTGGCCGATGCGATCGACCGCTCCGATATGCCGGAACTGCGCGACGAACTCGGGGACCTGCTGTTTCAGATCGTCTTCTACAGCCAGATCGCCCGCGAGCAGGGACACTTCGATTTCGACGACGTGGCGCAGGGCATCTGCGACAAGATGGTTCGACGCCACCCGCATGTGTTCGGCGAGGCCCAGTATTCGGATGACGCGGCGCTGCGCGAAGCCTGGGAGCAACACAAGGCGGCGGAGCGCGAGCGGCGCAAGGAGCCCGAGCAACCGGCGAGCCAGTTGGACGGCGTGGCGCGGGCGCTACCGGCGCTGGTCCGGGCAGAGAAGCTGCAGCGCCGCGCCGCACGGGTCGGTTTCGACTGGCCGGACCCACGGGGGGCATTCGAAAAGACGCGCGAAGAGTTTGATGAAGTCGCGGCGGAGCTCGACGCGGGGCACCCGGACAGTTTGCAGGATGAACTCGGCGATATGCTGTTTGCCATGGTCAACGTCGTCCGCCTGCTGGGGTTTGACGCCGAGCAGGTGTTGAGCCACGCGAACGGGAAGTTCGAACGGCGGTTTCGACGGATGGAGCAATTTCGGCACGCCGCCGGCGGACGGCTCGATGAACTGGCGCTGGATGAACTCGAAGCCCTGTGGGCGCGCGCCAAACGGGCCGAGGCCGACGAGTGAGAACTGAACCTGCCAGACCGGGCATGGGTCCGAATGGCTGCGCGAGTGACGACGCGGGGACAGCGGGATGAACAGAATCCGATCGATCGCCCTTCTGGGGGGCAGCCTGGCGCTGCTGCTCGGCGGCTGTGCGGTGAACCCGGTGACCGGTGAGAAAGAACTGACGCTCGTCTCCGAGGCACAGGAGATGGCGATCGGTCAGAAGAATTATGGCCCGTACCGGCAGGCCCAGGGCGGCGATTACGTGGTCGAGCCGGAGCTGACCCGTTATGTGCAGTCGGTCGGTGACCGCATCGCCGCGGTCAGCGATCGCAAGCTGCCCTACGAATTCGAGGTCCTGAACGATTCGACGCCCAACGCCTGGGCGCTTCCCGGCGGCAAGATATCGATCAACCGGGGCCTGTTGGTCGAGCTAGAGACGGAGGCCGAACTGGCGGCCGTACTCGCCCACGAGGTCGTCCATGCGGCCGCCCGACACAGTGCGCAGTCGATCGAACGCGGCATGTTTCTGCAGGGCGCCCTGGTGGCCGCCGGCGTGGCGCTCGGTGACAGCGACTACCGGGATATCGGAATGCTCGGCGCGGGCATCGGCGGGCAGCTGGCGCAACAGAAATACAGCCGCGATGCCGAGACCGAGGCCGATGCCTACGGCATGCGGTACATGCGCCGGGCCGGCTATGACCCGGCCGCCGCGGTAGGCCTGCAGGAGACCTTCGTTCGCCTGGCCGAAGGCGGGAGCAGCAGTTGGCTCACGGGGCTGTTTGCCAGCCATCCGCCGTCGCCACAGCGGGTCACGGCCAACCGGGCGCTACTGGCGCAGATGGGCAACCCGGGTGGGGAGATCGGCCGCGAGCGCTACCAACGCAAGATCGCCCGGATCAAGCGCAACAAGCCGGCCTACGATGCCTATGCCGAGGCCCGTGCGGCACTCGAAAAAGATGACCTTAAGACTGCGTTGCGCAAGGTCGACGAGGCGATCAAGATCGAGCCGGACGAGGCGGCGTTCTATGGACTGCGCGGCGAGATCCGCACGGCGCAGAATCGGCCCAAGCAGGCCTTGCGTGATCTCGATCGGGCGGTTGCGCTCAACCCGGACTACTTCAGACCCTTGCTGCAACGCGGCCTGACCCGCCGTATGGTCGGGGCGACCGAGGGTGCGGCGCGCGATCTGGAGCGCAGCGTCGCGCTGTTGCCGACCGCCGAGGGCTATCTCGGACTGGGGCGGGTTGCCGAGGCGCGAGGCCAACGCGATCAGGCGGTCTCGTACCTGCGCAAGGCCGCGACCTCGCAGTCCGGCGCCGGAAAGCAGGCCGGTCAGCGACTGGCCCGCCTGGATCTGGAACAGAATCCGAACCGTTACCTGGATGCCGGACTTGGCCTGACCAAGGACGGCTACCTGGTCGTGCGGGTCGCGAATAATGCGCCCCTGGCGGTCGAGCGGGTCGAGGTGGTCGTCGGTCGGCGCAGTGGCAGTGGGGTGCGCAGTGGTCAGGCCATAGGGCTCGACGGGCGGATCGGGCCCGGCCAACGCGCCGCGGTCCGCACCAAGATCGGCCCCATCGATGGCGCTACGGCGCGACGGCTCGGGGCTTTCGTGACATCTGCTTCGTTGGTCGACTGAATGGCAGGGTCGAGTCGCGAAGTCCTCGCAGCCGGTTTTTTTCGACATATAGCCGCCTGCAATACGCCGGTCGAAGAACCCTTCCTGCCGTGGCTGATCGACGGGCGGGCGGTTGGCTGGTTGCGCCCGCGTGCTGCCGGCCATCTGCATCGGTTTCCGGAATTCTTCGAGGTTCGGGAGACCGGCGGTGATATCGGTGCGGTGTGCCTGCGCCCGGCAATCCAGGGATTCGACGCACGCAGCGAGGCGCTGAGATCGGTCGTCCAGGGGCTAGCGGATGACGGCTGCGTGCCGCCCTACATGGACGAGCCCTATCCGGTGACCACGGCCGGGCGTGACACCGCGGTCTGCGTGGTCGACCGATGCGCAGCAGGCTTTTTCGGCCTGCGCTCGTTCGGGCAGCACCTCAACGGCTTCGTGCGCCGCGTCGACGGGATCCACATGTGGCTTGGACGCAGGGCGCGCGACCGCCTGCTGTTTCCCGGTGCGCTCGACAATATGGTCGCCGGCGGTCTGCCGCAGCACATCACGATGAAGGACAACCTGGTCAAGGAGTGCGCGGAGGAGGCCGGTGTCCCGGAAGACCTCGCATCTCAGGCCGTTCCGGTGGGCGTCGTCAGCTACAACCGGGTTGCGGACCGGGGTTATCGGCGTGATCTGCTGTACTGCTACGACCTGGAGCTGCCGATGGATTTCGTGCCCTGCAACACGGACGGTGAGGTCGAGTCGTTCACCCTGCTGCCGCTCGACGAGGTCGCCCGTCTGGTCAGCGAGACCGACGAGTTCAAGCTCAACTGCAACCTCGTCGTGATCGATTTTCTGATTCGCCATGGCTGGCTGGACCCGGCGTCATCGTCGTACCTGCCATTGACGCTGGGCCTCCGGCAGCCGCTGGCCGACGGGCCGGTGCGTTCCCCGGCGGGCATTGCAGCGCTATAGGCGCTGTCATCTATTTGCCCCCGGATACCGCCGGGATCGAGTTCGGGTTTTCCCTGGCTCGTTCATGGGAACGGATCGAATAGATCGCTCAGCAGGTGGACAAAGACGGGTTTTGATGGCTTGTCGCGCGACGGATTGTGCGGCAAGGTGCTGTCTTATCGACACCATTGAACATTGACGCCTGTACCACAGGAGTGTTGCCGGCGTGATGAGGGCTAGCGGATGAGAAATCGACAACTGGCTATCCTGGCATTTTTGCTTGCCGCGTTTTTCGCATCGACAGTGCTCGCCAAGCCGACCGTGGTGTCGGTCGACGAGCTGCGATCGAACGATCAACAACGGCAGGCGGCGCTGATCATCGCCCAGGTCATGGAGCGCTTTCACTACCGCAAGCCGCGTCTGGACGACGCGATGTCGGGGGCCATCTATGACCGCTACCTCGAATCACTCGACCCGAACCGGAGCTTCTTCACGCAGGCCGACATCGACACCTTTTCGGCGTACCGCGATGAGTTGGATGACAGCCTCCGCACCGGCCGCCTGAAGCCCGCGTTCCGCATATTCCGGCGCTTCCGTGAGTTGGTCGAAGAGCGCAGTACCTATGCGTTATACCTCCTCGAGAATCACAACTTCGACTTCGAACGCGACGAGACCTACGTCTTCGACCGCAGCGAATCCGACTGGGTCGCCGACAGTGAGGCGCTCGACGACCTTTGGCGGCGGCGGGTCAAGAACGACATCCTCTCGCTGCGTCTTGCCGGCGAGGCCGGCGAGGAGATCAAGCAGACCCTGACCAAGCGCTATGAGGGCATCACCCGACGCGTGAAACAGATGGATGCCGAGGACGTCTTCCAGGCCTTCGTCAACGCCTACACGCTGAGCGTCGAGCCGCACACCAGTTACATGTCTCCGCGGCTGTCGGAGAACTTCGATATCGGCATGCGACTCTCGCTGCAGGGCATCGGCGCGGTATTGCGCAGCGAGAACGAGTTCACCGAGGTGCAGAGCACGGTACCCGGTGGTCCGGCCGCACGCAGCGGCCAGATCCGCGGTGGGGATCGCATCGTCGGCGTCGCCCAGGGCCGCGACGGCGGGATGGAGGACGTGGTCGGATGGCGTCTACAGGACGTCGTGGACCTCATACGCGGCCCGAAAGACAGCGTGGTGCGGCTCAATGTCCTGCCCAAGAGCGAGGGCATAGCCGGCCGGGCCAGGGA
>JASFVZ010000168.1:0-5467 GCA_050049565.1 Chromatiaceae bacterium
AGAAGGGCTACGAACTGCTGACGCTGCAGGGCCAGCCGGTTGATCCATCAACCGTCGACTGGCAGAACCTCGAAGGCTTTCCCTATATGGTCCGACAACCGCCAGGGCCGAACAATGCGTTGGGGCTGGTCAAGTTCATGTTCCCCAATCCCCACCTGGTGTTCCTGCATGACACCAACGCGCGCCACCTGTTCGACAGGCCACGCCGTTTGTTCAGTTCGGGCTGCATCCGCGTGAAGGAGCCGTTCGATCTGGCGGAGCGCCTGCTACGAGACAAAGACGGCTGGGACAGAGCCCGGATCGACGAGGTCGTCGCGTCGGGCAAGACGACACGCGTGCGTCTGGACGAACCCATGCCGATCATCATCGGCTATGCGACCGCGGTGGCACGCGACGGCCAGGTGGTGTTCCGCGAAGACATCTACGACCGCGACCAGGGGGTCTTGGATGCATTGAACGCCGAGTTCCGAATCCGTAACCAGGACAGCTCGTGATAGCTGTTGATCTGCGACACGCTCGCGGAAAGAAATCCGGGCAGCCAACCCAGAACCCGAGGCTGGGCGACAGGAGCCAGATTGCGGCGAGATCGCCGGGCCCGCGCTGCGGGTTCGCGAGGACCTGGGGTCGACAGTGATAGCTCGCCTTGCATTCGCTTGCCTGGCATACAATTCGACCGACCGGCGACGGCCGACCTCAAACAAGAGACACCTGTTAATGACCTTGAAAGCTCAGATCGATTGCGTTCGCCCCATCGGCCGTATGGCAGCTACCGCCGCCCTGCTGGCCAGCACGAGCCTCGTTCAGGCCGCCGGTTTCTACCTGCAGGAACTGGGCACACCGCATAGCTTGGGGACTGCGGGTGTTGCCAATCCGACGAACATCGAAGCAGCGGATTCAGCTCTCAGCAATCCGGCCGGCATGGTTTACCTGGACGAAGACACCATTATCGTCGGCACCCAGGTGATTGCACCGAAAATCGAGTTCGACCCCGACATAGGAACAGCCGGTGGTGATGACGGCGGCAACGCCGGTAACACCGCCATCATTCCGAGTGCGTTCTACGTCCAAAAGTATTCTGACAAGATCAGTCTAGGCCTGTCCGTGGCCGCCACCATGGGCGGCGGCGTCGACTACGGTAATGACTTCGTCGGCCGCTACTCGACCGTCAAAGCGGAGCTCGGCGCCATCGCCATGGCCCCGTCGATCGGTTACAAGGTCAACGACAAATTCTCCATCGGCGGCGGGGTATCGATCGTCTACACGACGTTCGAGCAAGAGATCGCCATCAACACGGCCGGGCCCGGCGATGGCCGCCTGAAGATCGAGGACGCGGACGACATCGGCTTCCAGCCCTTCTTCAGCATGAACTACCGACCGAATGACAGACTCCTGTTGAGCCTGGTCTACCGGGCAGAGATGGATGTCGACCTCTCGGGTGATGTCGACGTGCGCAACGTCGCCGTACCCGTCGGTGCGGACTCGGTCGATATCGACTGGGATAACCCACAGTGGGTCGAGCTGGGTCTAAGGTACGAACTCACGAACCAGGACACGCTGTACCTTAGCGCCGGCTGGCAGGACTGGTCTGCATTCAGCAACAACCGGTTGGCGTTCAGCGGCGGTGGCGCCGGGATCAACCCGGTCGCCGAGCTGGATCGGAATTTCAAAGACACCTACCATGCCGGGATCGCCTATGTTCATCGCACCGGCAACGGCAGCGGTTATTCGGTCGGCGCCGCCTATGACAGCTCGCCGGTTGACGACGATGACCGCACCTTCGACCTGCCCTTCGATGAACTGTTCAAGGTGGGTGCGAGTTACTTTTGGGAAGGGGACCGCAATCTCGACTTTTCCGTTGGTGGCACCTTGATCATGTTCGGTGACGGGGCTATCGATCAAACGTCGGGTGTTGGCCCGCTTGCCGTTCGGGCAAAGGGGGAGTTCGACGACAACTACCTCCTTTTCGTTGGCGGCACTTTGCGCTACGTGTTTTGAACAAGCAGTCTGGTGAGATTGGGTTCTTTCTCCGGTACCTGCTATCGCTTTCGGCCACTAGCTCGCTGCTTGCGCATTCGTTCGCTCTCGCCGAACAGGGGTGGCCGAGGACGTTCCGCGCAGACGACCGTGACAGGCTGCTGGTCTACCAGCCACAGCTGCAAACCTGGCAAGACTATTCGGAACTGTCCGCGCGCTGCGCCCGAGCTAGTGGGCTGCCCTGCTTTCGTAGGTCGGGCTGTGCCTGACGAAGGAACGGCCGGCGCAGCCGGCCCGACGATAAATCAGCTTCGAAGCCCGAGCTCGTAAAATCGGACCTATCCGCCGCCTAAAGGCGGGCGGTTTACCGATCCCCTATCGGGGACTCTAAACAGGTACTGCGGCCGCGGTAGATGTGAGTTTGTTGATCTGCGCAACCAAATACCGGTTGATCACATTGTTGAGCTTTGGCGACAGGCCCGGGTTCTTCTCAAGGAATCTATCGATATCCGCTTTCTGCCAGGCCATATAGCGCCCCTCTCCAACGAACTGCGCGTCGTAGTAGGAAGCATGGCCATTCAGCGCGATACCCGCGCCGATCAATTCACCTGGCCCCATTTTCGCGACTTCTTGTCCCTCCCGTTTGACAGAAACGGTGCCACTGATAGGTACGGAGATCTGCGAAATGCCTACTCCTTCGCCGAGGACCTGGTCGCCCGGCCGGGCCGTTTGCCATTTGCCAAACTTCACCAACCTCAGGAATTCCCGGGGTTCGAAGTTCTGAAAGGCCAGATCGTAAAGCCGCTGCTCATCAACCGGCAGCTTCACGGGTCTGCGTTCGAGCAGAATGCGCGTGCTGTGAAAAAGGTTGATTGCCATGAACAAAGCGGTCCAGCCGACCGGCGTCCACAGCGGCGTGGGTTGCAGCATAAAGTAGGGAATCGCCAATGCGCCAGACGCAACGGCCAGCAGACGCAGCGTCAACATCCCCTTCGCCGAAAATGATGCCACGGTAAGCAGACTCGAGATATTGATCAGCCAATTCAGATCAAACTCGAGCCGCGGGAAATAGTCGGTTGTCGCCGCCCAGAATATTCCGAGCGCCGCGCAGACGGCCAGAAACGCGATTTCGAACTTGCGATTTATCATAACGACGGTGATCTCAGAACGGATTGACGAGGTGCCTTGCGCTGACTCGCGGAAGGATCATGAACAGGGGTCCATCTTCTCTCTAAATCGGGTACTGCAGAAGACCCTGCTGCATTGCGTTGCCGAACATTGGCTTGTTGAACAAATTGCTCGCGGACCAACTGGTTCTCGCACAGCCTCTCCTGCCAGCGGCAGCACCATCGGCATTCGTCAAGGCGGCTTTTTACGACCTGGCGTTCTTCAGCCTCGTGGCGAGCACCCTGACCAGGGGATTGGCGCTGAGCCCGTGGCCCAAGATGCTCAACACAATCGTACAGACGGCGGTCAAAACGATGGTATCCGCTCCGGGCAGGTGCTCGTTGAGCACGATCACGGCGAATACGATGCTCGCCAGGCCTCGCGGCCCAAACCAGCCCATGAAGAGCTTTTCATCGGTTCGCAGCTGCGTACCGGCCAACGACAGAAAGACCGGCAGCATGCGCACGACAGTCAGACTGAGAACCGCGTAGAGCAAGACCTCCCAGCTCATCTGGTCGATCGTGTGACCGACCACGGCGACGCCGAACACCACCCAGGTAAGCAAGGCCAGGGTGTCGCCGGTACCCTCGGCCGCGAGCAGTAGGCCGTGTTTGTGCTCCTTGGCGACTGCGCCAAACAGCAGGCCACCGACGAAGGCGGCGATGAAACCGCTGCCGCCGATCACCTGTGCCACGGCAAAGCACGACACTGCCAGCACGATCACCGGCAGCTGGCGCCAGCTCTCGGTGATCCAACCGCGGCTGGCGCAGAGCTTGAGCAGCCAGGCACCCAGAAGGGTCAGACTCACCCCAACGAGAACGCCGATGCCGATCTCTTCGGCCACCAAGCCCAATGCCAAGGCGGTCGTGCTCTGTTCACCCGCCGAACCGGCCGCAAGTGCCAGGAAGACAAACAGGATCGGCACACAGATGCCGTCGTTGAGTCCACTCTCGACATTC
Source organism: Chromatiaceae bacterium (assembly GCA_050049565.1). Classification (GTDB taxonomy): domain Bacteria; phylum Pseudomonadota; class Gammaproteobacteria; order Chromatiales; family Chromatiaceae; genus Thiosocius. The sequence goes on from JASFVZ010000168.1 coordinate 4,101, forward strand.
AGTCCCTGGCGGATGTTCGCCGGCACGGCCTCGTTCGTCACCACGGCCTTGCCAAGTGCGGCATCAGTCGGTGCCAGCAGCGTCGCCAGAATCGCGATCTCGAATAGCGACAGATCGCCAAACAGCACCACGCCGATGCCGAAGCCCAGCACTATCGTCAACGGCAGCCCGAGCAACAACAGCCGCCTTGGAATACGCACGGTCTTCTTGAGTACGCTGAGGTCGGAATTCGACGCATCGGTGAACAGCACCAGCGCCAGCGTCACTTCCGCCAGCGTCCGTAGTCCCTCCGCGTCGACGTCCAGATCCAGCCACCCGAGGCCCAGCGGCCCGACCAGCAGACCAAACGCGGTGAACACCAATGCCCCACTGATCGGCGTGCGTTCCAGGCCGCCGGCTGTCGCACTGTAGACGAGCACGAAAACGGCAAGTATGGCGAGATCTTCATACATGTCTTCTCTCCCAGGGTTTGTCGCGCTCAGGCCTGCCAATCAGAATTATGTAGCGCATTACGAAGCTGAACGTGAACAGGGGCCACGGTGGCCGAACCTGCTACCTACCGTTGCTCCCCGTCTTCACCAACACCGACGCCGTGGTACCCACCCGTAACGCCACGCCATCCGGGACCGCATCGAGATGGATCCGCACGGGCACGCGTTGCGCCAGTCTGATCCGTTCCAACGTCGGGCTGATATTCGGCAGCAGGTCCTGCCCGGTGCTGCCGTCCTCTTGTGCAATGCCCCAGCCGATACTGTCCACCCGCCCCTGTAGCGGATTCTCCGGGTAGCTTATCAGGGTCACGATGACCTCTCCCCCGGACTCATCCGGCCCACCTGCGTCTCGCGGAAGAAACCGTGTATCCAGTAGCTGCCGACATCCACCAGCGCCATGATCGGTTGGTTCGCGACCGCCTGACTGCCAAGTCGCAGGTTGAGGTTGGTGACATAGCCATCGACCGGGGCCATCACCCTCGTGAACTCGAGATTCAGGCGGGCCGTCTTCACCGCCGCCTTGGCCGCGCGCAACTGGGCGTTATCCTCACCGGGCGCGCCGAGCTCGGCCTGTGCGCGCGCCAACTCGGCCTCCGCCTGAAGCTTGGCAGCCCTGGCCTGGATCAGCTGCGCCCTGGCTTTCCGATCGTCCGCCTTGGCCTCGTCGCCTGCCTTCACAAACTGGTTGTCGCTGATCGGCAGACCGACGATGGGTCCAGAAACACCCGGAGACACCTGGATGACATTGGCCCTCACCTGCCCGTCCCGCGTCCAGGGATTGACGACGTAGTCCCGGTACTTGAGCAAGATGGCGACCGACGCAACCAGAACGACGATTGCGGTCAACAGTATCCTCATGGCTTGCATCGTCTTAAT
>JASFVZ010000169.1:0-5448 GCA_050049565.1 Chromatiaceae bacterium
AACAGGCAGCCGCAAACCGCACCCTGCAGGGTCGCGTGGTCAGCGACAAGATGGACAAGAGTGTCACCGTGCTCGTCGAACGCCGCGTCAAGCATCCGCTTTACGGCAAGTTCGTGCGTAAGTCCACGAAGGTCCACGCACATGACGAAAACAACGAGTGCCAGGTCGGTGACGTGGTGGTGGTCGAGCAATGCCGGCCGCTGTCGAAGACCAAGAAATGGCGCTTCATCCGACTGATCGAACGCGCAAGCTGATTCGCAGTCGCTTTTGAACTTGAATTTGGTGGGATAGTGTCATGATTCAGATGCAGTCTTTGCTCAACGTTGCTGACAACAGCGGCGCACGCAGCGTTCAGTGCATCAAGGTGCTGGGAGGGTCGCACCGTCGGTATGCCGGCATCGGCGACGTGATCAAGGTGTCCATCAAGGACGCTAACCCGCGTGGCAAGGTCAAGAAGGGCGACGTGTTCAACGCCGTTGTCGTGCGTACCCGCAAAGGCGTGCGCCGTCCGGATGGGTCCCTGATCCGGTTCGACGGTAATGCCGCGGTGCTGCTGAATAACAAGCTCGAGCCGATCGGCACCCGCATCTTCGGCCCTGTGACCCGCGAACTCCGGGGTGAGCGGTTCATGAAAATCATCTCACTCGCGCCAGAAGTGCTCTGAGGTTATCGAACATGGCTAGCAAGATTCGCAAAGGCGACGACGTGATCGTCCTCGCCGGCAAAGACAAGGGCAAGCGCGGCACGGTCCTTCGCGTAATGGATGACCGCGTCGTGGTCGAGAACATCAACCTCGCCAAGAAGCACGTCAAGCCGAACCCCAACCGGGGTGAGCAGGGCGGAATCGTCGACAAGGAGATGCCGATGCACATCTCCAACGTCGCGGTGTTCAACCCGACGGCAGACAAGGGCGACCGAATCGGTTTCAAAACCCTGGACGACGGACGCAAGGTGCGGGTCTACAAGTCGAACGGCGAAGTCGTCGACGTTTGAGGTAAACAGTCATGGCAAGGCTTCAGGAACACTACAAAGACAGCGTCGTCCCGCAGCTCATGGAGAAGTTCGGCTACGGTACGGTGATGCAGGTCCCGAGGATCGAGAAGATCACCCTGAACATGGGGGTCGGCGAGGCCGTCGGCGACAAGAAGGTGATGGAGTTCGCGGTAGGCGACATGGAGAAGATCGCCGGCCAGAAACCGATCGTCACCAAGGCCAAGAGGTCGGTCGCCGGGTTCAAGATCCGCGACGGCTGGCCCATCGGCTGCAAGGTGACCCTGCGTCGGGACCGGATGTACGAGTTTCTCGATCGCCTGATCAACATCGCGATCCCGCGGATCCGCGACTTCCGTGGCCTGAGCGCGAAGGCGTTCGATGGCCGCGGCAACTACAGCATGGGCGTCAAGGAACAGATCATTTTTCCGGAAGTCGAATACGACAAGGTCGACGCATTACGCGGGATGGACATCACCATCACGACCTCGGCGAAAAACGATGCCGAATGCCGCGCGCTCCTCGACGGCTTCAATTTCCCGTTCAAATAGAGACGGCTGAGTAACTATGGCAAAGAAAAGCATGTGGGCCCGCGAGGCCAAGCGCAAGAAGACGGTGACCAAATTCGCCGGCAAACGCGCTGAACTCAAGGCCATCATCAACGATCGCAGCAAGTCGCCCGAAGAGATCGATGCCGCGGTGGTCGCCCTGCAGAAGCTGCCGCGCGATGCCAGCCCGGCTCGCCAGCAGCGTCGCTGCCGCGTATCCGGTCGTCCGCACGCCGTGTATCGCAAGTTCGGCCTGTGCCGGAACAAGCTGCGCGAGGCGGCGATGCGTGGCGATGTGCCGGGCCTGAAGAAGGCCAGCTGGTAATCAAGCCGGCACTGGATTTCTCCCAAATTCCTGGGTATAGTATGCGGCTCCCTCGCGCAGGGGGCCTTTTTTGTACACCGGTATCGCACCCCTTCAACGGGTGGTCTGACCAAAAGGAGTCTCTCTAATGAGCATGTCAGATCCGATTGCGGATATGCTGACCCGCATCCGCAACGGTCAGGTTGCAGGAAAAGCAACCGTCCGTATGCCTGCCTCCAAGCAGAAGAGCGCGATCGCACAGGTCCTGAAGGACGAAGGCTACATCCTCGGCTTCGGTCCGTCCGAACTCGACGGCAAGCCCGCGATCGAAGTCTCTCTCAAGTACTTTCAAGGCAAGCCGGTTATCGACTTCGTCAAGCGCGTCAGCCGGCCGGGCCTGCGTATCTACAAAAGCCGCGAAGATCTGCCAAAGGTCCGCGGCGGGCTGGGTATCGCGATCGTGTCCACTTCACAAGGCGTCATGACTGACCGCGAGGCCCGCAAACAGGGTCACGGCGGCGAAGTCGTCGCCTACGTGGCCTGACGGGAGGCGGCTGAGATGTCTCGGATAGCAAAAGCGCCGATCACCGTCGCGAAGGGCATCGACCTGAAGATCGACGGCCAAAAGGTCACGGTCAAGGGTGGCAAGGGTTCGATGGAGCTGGCCATCCACCCCAGTGTGTCGGTCAAGCTCGATGACGGCGTCGTGACTGTCACCCCGGCCGACGACAGCGCATGGGCAATGGCGGGAACCATGCGGTCCCTGATCGCCAATATGGTGCAGGGATGCGGCGAGGGTTTCCAAAAGAAACTGCAACTGGTCGGCGTCGGCTACCGGGCCCAGGCCAAAGGCAAGACGCTGAACCTGAGCCTTGGGTTCTCCCACCCGATCGACTATCCGGTGCCGGAAGGCATCACGATCGAGACCCCGTCACAGACCGAGATCGTCGTCAGCGGTGCTGACAAGCAGGTCGTCGGCCAGGTCGCTTCGGAGATCCGCTCGTTCCGTCCGCCGGAGCCCTACAAGGGCAAGGGCGTGCGCTATGCCGACGAACGGATCGTTCGCAAAGAAGCGAAGAAGAAATAAGGATTCCCGGACGATGGACAAGAAAGCATCCCGTATCCGCCGCGCGCGTCGCGCACGCTCGAAAATCCGTGAACTGGGCGTGCACCGCCTGACGATTCACCGGACCCCACGACACATCTACGCCCAGGTCATCGCACCGGACGGCGCGGCTGTGGTGGCGGCTGCGTCGACCGTCGACAAGACAGTGGCGGCAGATCTGTCCGGGCACGCCGGCAACTCGGCCGCCGCGGCCGTGGTCGGTCGGGTGGTCGCAGAGCGCGCCAAGGCCAAGGGCATCGAGCGCGTCGCGTTCGACCGGTCCGGATTTCGCTACCACGGCCGGGTGAAGGCCCTGGCCGATGCCGCCCGCGAAGCCGGGCTCGAGTTCTAAGGGGTCCCTGCAGATGGCAAATTTCGAAACCAAAGCTTCGGGCGACGATCTGATCGAAAAATTGATCGGCGTCAATCGTGTCGCGAAGGTCGTGAAGGGTGGCCGGGTGTTCGGCTTCGCAGCCCTGGTCGTCGTCGGGGACGGCAACGGTAAGGTCGGTTTTGGCACCGGCAAGGCCAAGGAAGTGCCGGTCGCCATCCAGAAGGCGATGGATACCGCGCGCCGCAACATGCGTTCGGTCAAGCTCAAGAACGGCACCCTGCAGTATCCGGTCATCGGGCGCCACGGTGCGGCAAAGGTCCATATGCAGCCGGCGTCGGAAGGTACCGGCATCATCGCCGGCGGCGCGATGCGCGCGATCTTCGAAGTGGTCGGCGTCAACAACGTCCTGGCCAAGTGCATCGGGACCAATAACCCGATCAATGTCGTTCGCGCAACGATGAACGGGCTTGTCGATATGGACGATCCCGAATACGTCGCGGCCAAGCGCGGCAAGACCGTCGAAGAGATCCTGGGGTAAGCCGAGATGGCCGACAAGAAAACGATGAAAGTGCGGCTGGTCCGCAGCGTACACGGGCGTCTTGCGTCCCACCGGGCGTGCGTGCGCGGCCTGGGCCTGCGCCGTATGCACCAGGTCGTCGAGGTCGAGGACACCGACGCGACGCGCGGCATGCTGAAAAAGGTGTCGTACATGGTCCAGCTGGTCGAGGAGGCCTGAGATGCGCCTGAACACACTGAAGCCCGCCGATGGCAGCAAGACCGATCGCAAGCGCGTCGGTCGCGGCATCGGCAGCGGTCTTGGCAAGACGGCTGGTCGGGGCCACAAGGGACAGAAGTCGCGTTCCGGTGGCTTCCACAAGATCGGCTTCGAGGGTGGCCAGATGCCGCTGCAGCGGCGGCTGCCGAAAGTCGGATTCCGCTCGAAGCTGGCCCGCAGCACCGGTGAGGTGCGGTTGTCCGAGCTGGCGAAAGTCGATGCTGACGTCGTCGATCTCGCGGCGCTGCACAGCGCACACGTGCTGCCGCGCTCGATCGTCCGCGCCAAGGTCATCCTCTCGGGCAGCATCGACCGCGCCGTCACCGTGCGGGGCCTCGGCTGCACCAAGGGTGCACGTGCCGCGATCGAGGCGGCCGGCGGCAAAGTAGAGGACTGATAGAAGGTCATGGCACTCAACCCGGCAAGCGCTGGCGGTATGAACCTGGGGCGGCTCACCGAGCTGCGCCAGCGTCTACTCTTTGTGTTGGGTGCGCTGATCGTCTACCGGATCGGCACCTTCATCCCGGTACCGGGCGTGAACCCGGCGGCCCTGGCGGCGCTGTTCGATCAGCAGCAGGGGACGATCCTGGACATGTTCAACATGTTCTCGGGCGGTGCGCTCAGCCGGGCCAGCCTGTTTGCGCTCGGCATCATGCCGTACATCTCGGCCTCGATCATCGTGCAGCTGATGACGGCGGTGATCCCGAAACTCGAACAGCTCAAGAAAGAGGGTGAGGCGGGCCGCCGAAAGATCACCCAATACACCCGCTACGGCACGCTCGGTCTGGCGACCTTCCAGGCGATCGGCATCTCGATTGCTCTGCAGGGCCAGTTCGGCGAGGGCCTTGTGGTCACCAGCGGTCCCGGATTCGTCTTCACCGCCACCGTCTCCCTGGTGACCGGGACCATGTTCCTGATGTGGCTGGGTGAACAGATCACCGAGCGCGGTCTCGGCAACGGCATCTCGCTGATCATCTTCGCCGGCATCGTTGCCGGGCTGCCGTCGGCGTTCGGCTCGGTCGTCGAACTGGTCAGCAACGGTGAGATGAACGCGCTGTTTGCCTTGTTCCTGTTCGTGCTGGCGATCGCCGTCACCGGCTTCGTCGTGTTCGTCGAGCGTGGCCAACGCCGCATCACGGTCAACTACGCCAAGCGCCAGCAGGGTCGCAAGATGTACGCGGCGCAGAGCAGCCACCTGCCGCTCAAGCTCAACATGGCCGGCGTGATACCGCCGATCTTCGCCTCGAGCATAATCCTGTTTCCGACCACGTTGGCCCAGTGGGCCGGCAGCACCGAAGGCATGCGCTGGCTGCAGGACATCGTCGCCAAGCTGTCGCCGGGCGAGCCCCTGTATGTCGGGCTGTATGCCGCGGCGATAATCTTCTTCTGTTT
>JASFVZ010000014.1:0-11391 GCA_050049565.1 Chromatiaceae bacterium
CCGACAGACCAAAGCGATCGAGCAGCTGCGGCCGCAGTTCGCCTTCCTCCGGGTTGCCGCTGCCGACCAGCACGAAGTCCGCCGGGTGGCGTACGCTAAGGCCCTCACGCTCGACCACGTTCTCGCCGGACGCCGCGACATCGAGCAGGGCATCGACCAGGTGGTCTTCGAGCAGGTTGACCTCGTCGATGTAGAGAAACCCGCGATGCGCCTTCGCCAGCAGCCCGGGCTCGAAGGCCTTTTCGCCCTGGGTCAGCGCCCGTTCGAGGTCGAGGGCACCGATGACCCGGTCCTCGGTCGCGCCCAGCGGCAGGTCGACCACCGGCATCGGCACCTGCCGGGGCTTGGCCGTGACCGCTTTGCCGTCGCAGGCCGCGCACAACCCGGGCTTGGTGGCCTCGGGGTCGCAGTTGTAAGGACAGTGCGGCACGACCGCCATCTTCGGCATCAGCGCCGCGAGTGCACGAATCGCCGTCGACTTGCCGGTACCTCGATCGCCGAACACCAGGACGCCGCCGATCGACGAATCGACCGCGGCGATCAACAGGGCAAGCTTCATCTCGTCTTGGCCGACGATGGCAGAGAACGGAAAGGGTAACGGCATGATGATTGACGATGGGTTGGCGCAATGGCCGCGAGCGAACACGGCGGGATGTCTGCCGACGTTGACCGGGCTGATGGCCACGCGGCGCGTTATTGGTCTATCGCCTGCTTTGTACGCTCAGGCGAAAGCAAACTCAAGGGAACTTGGGAAAATGCGCAGTCCGGCACGGTCGGCAGCACGATTCGGAAGCGCAGCGACGCCTCGTTCGTCTGAGCGATACCCAAACCGGGCGTCGTTGGTCAGGGAACCGACGACAGGCTGGTCGGCACATCGGCCAACTGCCGGGCCGCCTGCACCGCCTGCTCGATGATCACGCTGCGCCGGTCTGCCGCGTCAGCCTGCGAGCGGCCGTCCGGTTCGCAGACCAGCCGGCACAGGCCATCGGTCGGCGATTCGAAGTCGCAATGGGTCGCGCCGCCGATCCGCACCACCCTACCGCGCGGCGCCCCATTGACCGCATCCAGACCGTTGAGATTGGCATTGCAGCCGGATGCATCGCCGAACAGGCCGATCACTGGCATCGACAACTGCGCGGCCGCCTGCCGACCCATGCCGGCCTGATCGACCAGATCCAGTGCCAACACACCGGCGGCATCGGGATCCTCGGCTGCAGCGAGCAGCGCCGCCAGGCCGCCGGCCGAAAAGCCGGCATAGATCGGGCGCGGACCGGCCAACCGGTCTGCCACCCGCCGCATCTCGACTGCGTTGTCCCGGTGGCTGCCGTTCCACGGGCGCATGTTGCAGAGATCGAGCGTCACGGTCGTGAGACCGACATCGGCCAACGCGCGTGCCAGATCGACCATGCGATCGCTGTCGCGCAGGAAGCCGTGCGCCAGGATAACGTCCACCGACCGCTTCCCGGCGCCCGCGCGATAGACCGTGTAGTCATAGGTGCAGCCACTCGCGGCCTGCAGCTGCCCGACCTCGACCGCAGGACCGGTTACGACTACCTCGCGCGGCGCCTGTGCCTGACGCGACGGGCCGGTGCTCTCGCAGCCCTCGAGCGCGAGCAGCGACAGGATGGCCGTCGCCCCGAACAGGGCGACGTTGCGTAAAGTGCGCCGATTCATCGCTCGAATCTAGCCGCATTCGCCCTCGCCGATCGCTTAGTCCGCGTGGTGTCTTTGTCGCGAACGCACAGGGCGCACACGACGGGCCGACGATCCGTGGCAGAATCCAGGCCAGGCGCTATCGGTCACCGGCGTCGCAGGACATCCCCAACCCAGTCATGTCGAATCAATCGTCCCATGTCGTAGTCGTTGGCGCCGGCATCGGCGGCCTCGCCGCGGCGATCGATCTCGCGGCAAGCGGCCTTCGGGTCACGCTGCTGGAACGCCACGCGACGCCCGGCGGCAAGATGCGCGAGCATCGCGTCGGCGACCAGCGGGTGGATGCCGGCCCGACCGTCTTCACGATGCGCTGGGTGTTCGAGGAACTGTTCATCCGCGCCGGTACCCGGCTCGCCGAGCGCGTGCAGGCGCGTCAGGCCGGGGTGCTGGCCCGCCATGCCTGGGTCGACGGGAGTCGACTGGATCTGTATGCCGACCTCGATCGCTCCGCTGCGGCGATCAGCGAGTTCGCCGGCACCGCTGAGGCCGCGGCCTACCGGCGCTTTGCCCGTGAATCGCAGCAGATGTTCGAGACGCTCGATCACACCTTCATGCGGGTCGAGCGCCCCAGCCCGACCGGGCTGACCCGCGCACTCGGCCTCGGCGGGCTGCCGCGGCTGTATGCCACCAAGCCGTTCGCCACGATGTGGCGCGAGCTCGGCAAGATCTTCAAGGACCCGCGACTGCGTCAGCTGTTCGGCCGCTACGCGACCTATTGCGGTTCCTCCCCGTTCGACGCGCCGGCAACCCTGATGCTGATCGCCCATGCCGAGCGCACCGGGGTCTGGCTCGTCGAAGGCGGCATGCAGCGGCTTGCCGAGGCCATGGCCGACCTCGCGGGGGAGTTGGGTGTCGAATTGCGCTACGGTGCCGATGTCGCCCGCCTGGACACAGAGCGCAATCGCGTCCGTGCCGTCCGCCTCGGAGACGGCGAGCGCATCGATGCCGACGCGGTGGTATTCAACGGCGACGTGGCCGCACTCAACAATGGCCTGCTCGGTGACACGGTAAGGCGCGCAACACCGGCACGCGCCGACGAGCCCCGCTCACTTTCCGCGATCACCTGGAGCCTCGATGCGCGTACCGCCGGCTTCCCGCTGCACTATCACAACGTCTTTTTCGGCACCGATTATCCCGACGAGTTCTCGAGCATCTTCGCGCGCCAACGGGTCACGGCTGAACCGACCGTCTATGTCTGCGCGAAGTCGCGCATGGATGACACGGTGCCCGCCGATCACGAGCCGTTGCTGCTGTTGATCAATGCGCCACCCCGTCCGTTCTCCGACGACGAACTGGCGGCAATCGAGACCCGCACCTTCGCGTTCCTGCAACGCCATGGTCTCGAGATCGATATCGATGGCGCGGCCAGCCAGCGCACCTCGCCGAACGATTTCGACCGGCTGTTTCCGGGCAGCGACGGGGCGATCTACGGCTGGCCGACCCACGGTTGGTCCGGTTCGTTCAAGCGCCATGGTTGCCGAGCCGAGCTACCCGGGCTCTACCTCGCCGGGGGCTCGGTGCATCCCGGGCCGGGCGTGCCGATGGTTGCGCTGTCCGGCCGTCTTGCCGCCGCGGCGGTGCGGACCGATCTGGGGCTCGGCTGAAGCCTCACGGCTGCACCGGGTCCGGCACGAGCTCGTCGAGCACCTTGGCCGACGAGATGACACCCGGAAGGCCGGCGCCCGGATGCGTCCCGGCGCCGACCAGGTAGAGCCCGCCGACCTCCTCACTGCGATTGTGCGGCCGGAACCAGGCGGTCTGGGTCAATACCGGTTCCAGGCTGAACGCCGCCCCTTTGACCGACCAGAGACGGTCACGGAAGTCGAGCGGGGTCATCCAGCGTGACGTGACGACGTGCGCCGGCAGATCGGGTAACACGGTCTCGGACAGGAACCGCTCGATCTTCGCCCGATAGGGTTCCGCCGCGACGCGCCAATCGGTCCCGCTGTCGAGATTGGGCACCGGCGACAGCACATAGAAGGCGTCACAACCTGGCGGGGCCAGCGAGTCGTCCGACGCCGTCGGGCGATGCAGGTAGAGGCTGAAATCGTCGGCGAGTCGTTTCCTCTCGAAGATGTCGTCGAGCAGTTCGCGGTAACGAGGGCCGAGCAGGATCAGATGATGCGGTACGTCGTCGTAGCGTCTGTCGGTCCCGAAGTACCAGACGAACAGGCTCATCGAGTACCGTGAGCGATCCAGCTTGCGCTCGGTCCAGCGTTTGCGTTCGACATGTCCCAGCAGATACCGATAGGTGGCCGCGGCGTCGGCATTCGATACCACGACGTCGGCCGGCAGCTGTTCTCCCGACGCCAGCTCGACACCGCACGCCCTGCCCTGTTCCACCAGGATACGACGGGCCGGCGCGTTGAGCCGCACCTCACCACCCTGCCCCTCGATCAGGCCGACCAGGCCCCGGACCAGGCTGTGGGTACCGCCGAGCGCATAGTGCACGCCATGTTGCCGCTCGAGTTGGCCGATCAGCGCATAGACCGCGGTCGCGGTGAACGGGTTACCACCGATCAGCAGCGGGTGAAAGCTGAACACCATGCGCAGCTTCGGATCTCGGATGTACCTCGCAACCAGGCCATGCACCGAACGGTAGAACTGCGCGGTCAACAGATGAGGCACTGCGGTCAACATCGTGCGCGGCGAGTCGAAGGACACCGCCAGCAGCTTGTCGAAACCGATCTTGTAGAGGGTCCCGCTGGCCTTCAGGAATGCTTCGTAGCCGGCAACGTCGTCCGGGTTGAAACGCGCGACCTCGGCCTTCATCGCGGCGTCGTCGCCGCTGTAGTCGAAGTGGCTGCCGTCGGCGAAGCGGATGCGGTAGAAGGGTGACAACGGACGCAGTTCGACGTCGTCTGAGAGTCTGCGCCCGCAGAGCGACCAGAGCTCCTCGAACACGAACGGCGCGGTGACGATCGTCGGGCCGGCGTCGAACCTGAAGCCGTCCTGCTCGAAGACGTAAGCCCGACCGCCGGGCTTGTCGAGCTTCTCGAGGACAGTCACCCGATAGCCGCGCGCCGCAAGCCTCACCCCGGCCGCGAGACCGCCGAAGCCGCTCCCGATGACCACGGCACGATTGGATCCGGAGGTCATGCCGGGTCACTCCCGGCCGAAGCCGCTGCCGCAGGTCGCTCCCATCGCTGCCACAGGTCGATGACGTGAAAGACCAGCGCGGACAACAGCAAGATTGCGACCCAGTGCCAACCGGCCCCGGTGATTTGGGCCCGCAGCGCGAGCATCACACTGCCACCCGCGCCGATGTTCGTCAGCAGAGGCAGGATTGCGATGCCAGCCCCCGTGTAGCGCCGAATCAACTGGATCGCGACGACCTCGAGCAGGATGAAGATCAGCATGAGGTCGACGATTCGCCCCGAGGTAACCAGTTCTTCGATCTGAATCATGAGTCCTCGTAATGGTCCGCATCCGCAAGGCCCTATGATGGCGGCTCGATGCCCATGAGGTCCAACCACGCAACGCTCGCGAAGCAGTGGTTTCACCAGGCTCCCGATGACACCCCAGCCGCCCGTCATCGACCCACGGAGTGGCGTTATGATCTCAACGCGAGGGCCGCGCAATACCGGCAGCCCGCAGTTTGGCAACCGACAAATCGACTGTCGCTTACCGCCTGACAGTCCTGACTGTATAGTTTCCTGGACTCGGGGAGGCCGAAGCGAGACGCCATGTTCCAATGCCCACTGCCGGTGCAACGGCATGTCCAGACTGCCGGCCGGCACGATGGGCATGGTACGAACCGGGTAAAGCAACGTCCGCGACCACCGCCTGTCCGACTGAACGTCGACGAACGCCGGAAGCATTAACATGACCAACATGCCACCCCTGCCGCCTGCCATCGAAGCGCCCTGCCACGAGTTCAACAGCACGGCGTCCGGGCGGGTCAGCTACTATCTCGATGACACCGCGGGCAAGACCGGGCAACCCCCGCTGTTGCTGCTGCACAGCGTCAACGCGGCACCGAGCGCACGCGAGATGCGTCCGCTGTTCGACCACTACCGCAGCGAACGAGTCATCTATGCGCCGGACCTGCCGGGTTTCGGACGGTCGGAACGCGCCGATCGCGAATACTCGCCCGGGTTCTACGCGGACTTCATCAACGAGTTTATTCGCGAGGTGATCGGCGGGCCGGTCGATATCGTGGCGTTTTCACTGAGCGCAGAGTTCGCCGCCCGGGCCATCAACCAGGCGCCCGACAATGTGCGATCGCTTGCCCTGATCTCACCCACCGGCTTCAGCGCCCGACTCCCGCCGACCGGCCCGGCCACCGATCGGATCCTGCGCGCGGTCCGCCTGCCGGTGTTCGGCGATGGGGTCTATTCAATGCTGACCTCACGGATGAGCATCCGCTACTTCCTCAAGCAGTCATTCGACGGCGAGGTGCCCAAGGGCCTGGTGGACTATGCGTACGCGACCTCGCATCAGCCCGGCGCGAAGTATGCGCCGTTCCGCTTCCTGGCGATGAAGCTGTTCTCGGCCGACGCCTTCGAGGCCTATTACCGGCCGCTCGAGCTACCGGTGCTGGCGATCCATGACACGGACCCGAACATCAGTTTCGAACGTCTCGAGGAGATCGTCGATCAACCCAACTGGCAGCGTGTATTGATCACCCCAACCCGCGGTCTGCCGCACTGGGAGAAGCCCGCCGAGACGGTCGCCGCGCTGGATAAATTCTGGCAGGGTCTGACGTAGAGCGCGACGGCTGACAGCCGTCGCGCATCACGTCTTAGCCGGCGCCCTCGATTGCGAAGGTGTTCCGGATGAGTTCCATCTGTGAATCAGGCAGTGGCTGCTCGCCGGCCGGCTTCGGTTCGGCGGCTGCCGCTGGTCTTCTCGGCGCCGCCATCGGCGTGGGCGCCTTGGTCGCTTGCATTGCTGCGGCCGGTGCGGTCGCTGCCGCGGGCGCCGCGTCGGCTGCACCCGGCGGAGAGACGAGCGCACGAATCGTACCCATGTCGAACGCCGAAAGCTGCTTCTCAACGCCCTCGGCAGTGGATCCCGCCGCCGGCGCCTGTGCGGTTCCCGACGGCATCTCGACGACCACCACCTGCGAATGCGCCTGTTCCGGTGCCACGCCGGCTGAAGGCTCCGGCTGTGCCACCGGCGCTGCACTGGCCGCCGGGGCTGCTGTCGGCGCCGCAGCTGCAGGTCCCGGCTGAGCCGTTGGTGGCGCCGGCTCGGGCGCAGCATCCTTCATGTTGTCCGACGTCGAAAAGCCCTGAATGATCGACATGTTCAATGGCGACGGCGTGGCATCGCTCGAGGGTTCCGCGGCGAATGCGAACCCTGTGCAGCAGAGCAGTCCCAGGGTCAGCATCGGGCCCACGACGGATCGACGCAGCGTCATTCGGGACAGGGGTGAATCCGAATTCAGTTCAGGGACAGCAAAGATCATCAGACAAAGCCTCTGTGGTCAGGAACGCTCGGGAGTATAGCCAGGGAAAGGCCTGACGGGCGCGCGGTGTTCGCACCCTGGCCGTAGGGGATTCCGGGACTCCAAGTCGCGAGCACCCATCGGCAATCCCACTAGTGGCCCAGCTCCACACCTTCATGCGTGCACTTCGACGAGGCCAGGGCAACCGCACCCGCCAGCGCCGATTCGAGTGGCTGCCCCCGACACAGCGCCGAGATCAGGCCAGCGTTGAAGACATCGCCTGCGCCGAGGGTGTCGACAATACGGTCGAGGTGCAGTGCGGGCTCGTAAAGGACACGCCGCTGCTCATCGACCGCCCAGGCCCCCTTGGCACCCCAGGTGCAGGTGGCAAGGCACCCGTTCGGCAGACTTTTGAGCACGGACGTCGCGTTCTCGAACCCGCGACTTAGCGCGTAGACATACGAGATCAGCAGCACATCGGCCTTCCCGAACAACGCCTCGATGCCGTCGCGCGGTTTTTCGACTTCGAGTGACGTGCCCAGACGGGGATGCCGCTGCACCATGTCCAGCATGACCTGCAAATGGTCGACCGCACGTCCTTCGAAGTGCACCCAGTCATAACGGTTCAGATCCAGTTCACGGAAGGCCTCGGCCTCGTACTCGGGCAGGTCGCGGTGGTGCACGATGCTGCGTGAGCCGGTCGATTCGCTCAAGGTCACGTAAGACGTCGGCATGCCACCGGTCGTCAAACGAACCGCGGCCGCGGCGTCCACCCTATGCTGTCGGAAGGTCTCCTCGACGATGTCTCCGCCCGGTCCGAGATTGCCGACCCAGGACACCGTGTGCCCGAGTTGGGAAAGCAAGACGGCGGTGTTGGCGGCATTGCCGCCCATCCGCCGCGATTGCGACAGGGCCCGCAGTTCGCTGTCTTCGGCCGGGTACTCGGCGACATGGTTAATGATGTCGAGCGTGGCGATACCCACGCAAAGAATGCGGCTCATAGTGTCTCCTGTTCGCTGTCGCGCTCCGCCTGCCGTCCACTGAAGTTCACAGGTATTTCTCTATCGGGAAGAACGCGATCAGGCCGGCCTGGAACCGCCGCCAGAAGCCTCTCTCCGGTTCGCGTGGCAGCCGGGTTACCGCTGCCTCTTCCCGCTGGATCCAGCGTACCTGACCCGGCCCGTCGAGAACGACCTACCAGCTGTTGTCCGGCTGCATATTCTGCTCGATGTCGCGCGCGACGCGCTCGGCCAGTTGCCGGAGCGACAATCCCGTTCCACCCCGTCGACGCCGCGTTCGAAGTCAGGCCGTCGCCTCTTGCCGCACGCGGAAGAACATCGCATAGAGAACGGGCACCACGATCAGGGTGAGCAGCGTCGCGAATCCGAGACCGAACATGATGGTCACCGCCATTGAGATGAAGAAGGCATCCTGCAGCAGCGGGATCAGACCCAGGATTGTCGTGCTCGCCGCCATCGATACCGGGATCAGACGACTGACACCGGCATCCAGGATGGCATCGAAAGAGGGCTTTCCGGAGGCCTGTTGCACATCGATCTCATCGATCAGCACGATTGCGTTCTTGATCAGCATCCCGGACAGGCTCATCAGGCCGAGCAGGGCCATGAAGCCAAACGGCTGCTTCAACAGCAGCAGGCCCGCCGTCACACCGATGATCGCGAGGGGCACGGTCAGCCAAATGACCAGCGTCTTGCGTATCGAATTGAACAGGATCAAAACGATCAACACCATCAGCCCGCCAAACACCGGTAGCGTGCTGCCGAGTGCAGCGCCGGCACGTGCTGAACTCTCCGCATCACCACCCCACGCCATGTAATACCCGGGCATATCCTTCAGCGGCCAGACGTCGGCGTCACCGATCGTCAGGGTATTCGCGGTGTAATTGGCGAACGGGTCCTCGCCAGGGTCAAACCGTCGGCCGGTGATCCGCGCGACGTCGACATTCAGCACCCTTTCGATCTCGGGTTTGATCTGGCTCAGCAGCTCGCTGGGCAGGATGCTGCGCGGATCGCTGTGTATCTTGAGCATCGAGGTGCGGTTGCGCCGCCAAAGGTTGGCCTCCTCGAACTCGGTCGTGAAGCCGCTGACGACCTGTTCGATCGGCACCATCTGCTCCGCCGCCGGACTCCAGACCGGGATGGCGCCGAGGTTCTCCAGGTCGACACGTTCACTCTCGGGGGCACGCGCAATGATTGGCAGCAGTTCATCGCGTTCCCGGTAGACGCCAACGACGCTCCCCTCGATCGCGCTCTCGATGGCTGCCGCCAGGTCTGACCGGGTGATGCCGACCCGGCTCGCCGGCACGTCGTCGAACTGCGGCCGCACAACCTTGACCTGCTCCCGCCATTCGTTGCGCACATACTGCGATTCCGGGTTGGCGAGCATGACCTCCTCGGCCTTGGCCGCAAGCTGCCGCAGCACCTTGGGATCGGGACCACTGATCCGCAACTGGATCTTGCCACCCGTCGAGGGCCCAAGCACGAACTGTCGGACCTGTACGATCGCCTGCGGGAAAAGCGCCTCCATCTCGCGCTGCACTTCCCGCGCCATCGACGGGATGCGCCGATAATCGTCGACGTCCACCAGCAGCCGCCCGAAGCTGCGATAGTTGCTCTCCGGTGTGTAGGTCAGCAGGAACCTCGGCGAACCGCCGCCGATCTGCGTCGTGACATGGGTGACCCCGTCGCGCGCGGCCAGTGTTTCTTCGGCGCGCGCCATCTGGCGCGATGTCTCCTCGATCCCGGTCCCTTCCGGCAACCAGAAATCGATGTAGAACTGCGGACGGGTCGAGTCCGGGAAGAAGTTCTGTTTGACGTAACCGAAACCGTACAGCGATACGAGGAACACTCCGACGACAACCGCCAGCGTGACCCAGCGGAAACGGATGCAGATCGCGAGGAAGCCGCGGTAGCCTCGATAAAAGGCGCCGCTGTAGGGATCCTTCTGTTCGCCGCCCTGCGCCGCCGGCTTGGCCTGCTTGAGGAACGTCTTACACAGCAGCGGCGTGCTCGTCACTGCCGTGACCCAGCTCAGCAACAACGAGATCAGGATCACGTAGAACAGCGTTGCGGTGTATTCGCCGGTACTGTCATCGGAGGTCCCGATCGATGCGAAGGCGGTGACGGCCACAACGGTGGCACCGAGCAGGGGGACGGCGGTCTGACCGACCACGTCCTTGGCCGCGGTCAGCGCATCGATACCCTGCGCCAGTTTCACCCGTATGCCGTCGGTCACGACGATCGCGTTGTCAACCAGCATGCCGAGCGCGATGACCAGGGCACCGAGTGAGATCCGCTGCAGCGTGATGTCCCAGATGTTCATGAAGATGAACGTGCCGAGTATCGTGATCAGCAATACGCTGCCGATGATCAGGCCGCTGCGCAGCCCCATGAAGAACAGCAGCACGATGACAACGATCGCGACGGCCTGCGCCAGGCTGACCAGGAAGCCGTTGATTGCCGCGACCACGGCTTGCGACTGCAGCGAGATGATGTGGCCTTCCATGCCCAGGGGCGCCTGTGATTCGAGCTGCCGATAGCGTTTCGCCAGCGCTTCGCCCATGGTCACGACGTTGCCGCCCTCGGCGGTAGAGATCGCGAGACCGATCGCGGGCACGCCGTCGAACCGCAGCAGGTTCGTCGCCGGATGTTGATACTCACGCCGGATATCGGCGACATCGCGCAGATAGACCAGCTGACCGTCGCCGGTCTTGCCGACGAGCAGATCACCGAACTCCTGTTCAGACTGGAACCCGCCGGTCGGGTTGACCGGGATGAACTCCTGCCCGAGCGTCAGGTTGCCCGAGCTTGCGGGCAGATTCCTGGCCCGCAGCGCGGCATAGATCTCGTCCGGGGAGATCCCGAATTGCGTCATCTTCTCGCGGCGCATCTCCACGTAGACCGCCTCGGGCTGGTCGGCGTAGATCGTGATGCTCTTGACGTCTCGGACCTGCAGGAGCTCGCGCTTCAGAAACTTGGCGTATTTGTGGACCTCCTGGTAGGTGTAGCCCTCGCCGGTGATCGCCACGTAGACGCCAAAGACATCGCCGAAGTCGTCGTTGACCAACGACGGCCCGGCGCCCGGCGGCAGCTTGCCGGCGACCTCCGCGTCACCGACCTTGCGCCTCAGTTCGTCCCAGACCTGGGGCAGCGAGTGCTTGTCGAAATTCGACTTGATGACCGCCTTGACCTGAGAGAGTCCACGCGAGGACCGCGACTCGACATAGTCCAGCTGCCCTAACTCCTGGATCGCCTGCTCGATCACGT
>JASFVZ010000170.1:0-5422 GCA_050049565.1 Chromatiaceae bacterium
CAAAGGCTGGTGCGTCGTCGATGATTTCGTGTCAGCCGAATGGGCTGCCGAACTCCTGGAAGAGCAACGGCAGCAATCCCGGCACGGCGACTTTCGCAGCGCCGGCATCGGCCGTGACCCGGCGTTCCTACTGGATACACAAACGCGCGGCGACCAGATCCTGTGGCTGGATCGGGGCAACGCCCTGCCGGCTCAACAGCGCTACCTTACATTGCTCGAAGAACTACGCCAGGCTGTGAACCGCGAGCTGTTCCTCGGGCTGTATCGGCTGGACATGCATGCCGCCACCTATCCGCCAGGCGGTTTCTATCGACGGCATCTCGACGCGTTCCGGCACGATAACCTGCGTGTCCTCAGCGTCGTTATGTATCTCAATCGATGCTGGCAGGCCGGCGACGGAGGTGCCTTGCGGCTTTATCTCGACGCTCACCCGGACGGACCCTTCGTCGATGTACTGCCGGAATCGGGGCGGCTGGTCACCTTTCTGAGCGACCGTTTCCAACACGAGGTGCGGGAGACCCACCGCCTGCGTTCGAGTATCACCGGCTGGTTCTCGCGCAGACCGCAGCAATGAACATTCGCGACGCAAAACTTGCCGATGTCGACCGGCTCGTCGCGCTGGAGCATCAGTGCTTCGACAATGACCGCATCAGTCGTCGCCAGTTTCGGCATTTGCTGACCAGGGCGAATGCGGCCGTGACGATCGCCGAACGCGAGGAACAGCTGCTGGGTGACGTCGTGGTGCTGTTCAACCGCGCCACCTCCACTGCGCGCATCTACTCGATCGCGGTGGACCGGCAGGCGCGCGGTCAGGGGATTGCCCGGCACCTGGTTCGCGCCGCCGAGGCGGCCGCCTGGACGCGCCAGCGCGCATGGATGCGTCTCGAGGTGCGCAAGGACAACGTCGCCTCGATCAAGCTATTCGAGGCGCTTGGCTACCATCGCTTTGGCGAGCACCGCCACTATTACGCAGACCATGCCGATGCCTGGCGCTATGAGAAGACTCTGCGCCCGGTCAGCGGTATCGATCTTCGGCCCATCCCCTATTTCCGTCAGAGCCTGGATTTCACCTGTGGTCCGGCCGCGTTGATGATGGCGATGCACGCGCTCGATCCCGCCGTCGAGCCGAGCCGCAAGCTGGAGCTGCGTTTGTGGCGCGAGGCCACGACGATCTTCATGACGGCCGGGCACGGCGGCTGTGGTCCGTATGGCCTTGGCCTGGCTGCGGCCAGGCGCGGTTTCAGCGTCGAAATCTATGTCACCGATCCGGGCGTGCACTTCATCGACTCCGTGCGTGACCCGGCGAAGAAAGAGGTCATTGCGCTGGTACAGGAAGACATGCGCGAACAACTGCAGGGACTGGGTGTGGCGATTCATCACGAGGAACTGGACCCACAGCAGCTGCGCGCGCATTTCCGGGCCGGCGCTGTTCCACTGGCACTGCTCAGCTCGTGGCAAATCTACGAGGCCAAGGTACCGCACTGGGTGGTAATCAGCGGCTTCGACGACCACTTCGTCTTTGTCAACGATCCGTTCGTCGACGAGGAAAAAGGGGAGACCGAACTGGATTCGATCAATATGCCGATTGCCAACAACACCTTCCACCATATCGCGCGCTACGGCCGCCGCGCCCTGCGCGCCATCGTGTTGATCAGTGGACCGAAATGAGTGACTACATTCTGCTGCTCGAAGACCCCGACAGCTGGCACCCGCCACAGGTGCCCGGCCTGCCGCTGGTGGCCGCGCGCGATTACCTCACTGACCCACTTTGGGCCGGGCGCAAGGGCCTGAAGGTGCTCAACCTGTGCCGCGATCGCGACTATCTCGACGTCGGCTACTATTGCTCACTGTTGGCCGAGGCGCGCGGTCACCGCATCCTGCCAGGTGTGCGCACGATCAACGACCTGGCCGATAGCGAAAGCTACCCGGTGGATCTCGAAGAACTCAACCGGCGGGTGTCGCGCCTGATCCGCCGTCGCCAGTCGCAACTCGCCAGCAACCGGTTGGATTTCGTACTGGTGTTCGGTGAAGCGCCGCTGGTCGATCTCAAGCCGCTGGGTCGCGCGCTGTATGGCCTGTTCCAGGCACCGCTGCTGCAAGTGGTGCTGGAGCGGCAGACGCTGTGGCGCGTCTCCTCGGTGCGCATCGTCGCCCCGACCGAGCTGGATGAGGTTGACGACAGGCGCTTCGCCGAGGCACTGCCGGGCCACCTGGCGTTACGCTGGCGAAAGCCGCGTGCACGGCGCCAGGCACGTTACGACATGGCGATCCTGCACAATCCCGACGAGGCGATGCCGCCGTCCAATCGGAAGGCGTTGGCCCACTTCATCCGCGCGGCGCGCGAGAAGGGCATGGAGGCGGAGCTGATCACGTCGCGGGAGTTCGACCGCATCCCGGAGTTTGATGCCCTGTTTATCCGCGAGACCACCGCGGTCAACGACCACACCTACCGGTTTGCGCGCAAGGCACAGCGCGAGGGCCTGGTCGTCATGGACGACCCGGACTCTATTCTGCGTTGTGGCAACAAGATCTACCTCGCCGAACGCCTTGCCGCGAACCACCTGCCCGCGCCCAAGACGCTCGTGGCGCACAAGCATGCGATCGACGGGCTGCCCGAGAAACTGGGTTTTCCGATGGTCTTGAAGGTGCCCGACGGCTCGTTTTCCCGCGGGGTGATCAAGGTCAAGGACCTCGACGAGTTGAAACGCGGTGTGCGCCAGTTGTTCCGCGACACTGAACTGGTGCTGGCGCAGTCCTTCGTGCCCACGCAGTTTGACTGGCGCGTCGGCCTGGTCGCCGGTGAGGCGCTGTATGTCTGTCAGTACGGTATGGCGCCGGGACATTGGCAGATCATCAACCATGCCGCGCGGCACAAGCGTGCCAGCACCGGCGACCACGTCACTCTGGCGGTCGAGGATGCGCCGGCCGAGGTGATCAGCCTCGCGCAGCGCGCCGCACGCATGATGGGAGACGGCCTGTACGGCGTTGACATCAAGCAGACTGCGCAGGGTCTGAAGGTCATCGAGGTCAATGACAATCCCAACATCGATGCCGGTGTGGAAGACATGGTGCTTGGCCATGCGCTCTACCGGCGCATTATGGCCGAGTTCGTTCGGCGCCTCGAACAACGCGGCCGCTGACAGAGACGCTATTTACGAAACAGAATACGAGCGTGTCCGGACCTGGGGCCGTAAAGTCAGTCTAAGGAAGAGGCCGCTGACAACGCTCAGGAAATGCGAAGGATGGAAATACAAGGCAAGACGCCATGGTATGCGCTAGGGGTTCCGGAGGTACTTGGGCGTCTCGGCAGTTCAACAGAAGGATTGACCGAGGCCGAATCGGCCCAACGGCTGAGCGAATACGGACCCAACCGTCTTACGCCGCCCGAACCGCGCAGCGCACTACTGCGTTTTTTCAGCCAGTTTGACAATCTGTTGATCTACATCCTGCTCGGGGCAGGTGTGGTTACCGTGATGCTCGGCCACTTTGTCGATGCCGGGGTGATCTTCGGCGTCGTCCTGATCAATGGCGTGATCGGTTTCATTCAGGAGGGCAAGGCCGAACGGGCACTGGAGGCTGTGCGCGGTCTGCTGTCTCCGCAGGCAACCGTCGTTCGTGAAGGCCGCAGGGGTACCATACCGGCCGAGGATCTCGTACCAGGCGATTTGGTGTTCGTGCAGTCCGGTGACCGCGTGCCGGCAGACTTGCGGCTCGTCAGTATGCGCGAGCTTCGGATTGATGAGGCGATCCTGACCGGCGAGTCGGGTCCCGCCGGCAAGCACACCGAGGCGGTGAAAAGCGGGGCTCCGCTAGGTGATCGTCGCAATATGGCCTTTTCCGGCACGCTCGTGACCTACGGGCAGGGCACCGGCGTCGTGACTGCGAGCGGAAATGCCACCGAGATCGGCCAGATCAGCACCATGCTGGCGACGGTCGAGCCAATGAGCACGCCGCTTACCCGTCAGATGGCGCGCTTCGCCCGCGTGCTCACCGGTGCCATTCTGGCCCTTGCCGTTGGCACGGCCATGTTCGGCATCTGGGTGCACGCTTATCCAGTGAGCGAAATGTTCCTGGCGGCAGTGGGATTGGCGGTGGCGGCCATCCCGGAGGGCCTGCCCGCCATCATCACCATCACCCTGGCGATTGGTGTGCAACGTATGGCGACACGCAATGCGATCATCCGCCGTCTGCCGGCGGTCGAAACTCTGGGCTCGGTGACCGTGATCTGCTCGGACAAGACCGGGACCCTGACCCGCAACGAGATGACCGTGCGGGCGGTCGCAACCCGGCTTCGGTTCTACGAGGTCAGCGGCGTTGGCTACGACCCCCACGGCGTATTCTCCTGCGACAGGAAGGATGAAGTGCCGGCGCAGTACTCCGTCCTGCTGGAGGTGTGCCGCGCCAGTACCCTGTGCAATGACGCCAGCCTGAACCGGATTGACGACGGGTGGCGGGTGGACGGCGATCCGATGGAGGGCGCGTTAGTCGTCCTGGGGCGCAAGGTGGGGCTGGATCCCCACCGACTCGCCGAGGAGATGCCGCGCGATGATGTCATTCCCTTTGAGTCCGAACATAGATTCATGGCGACGTTGCACCATGACCATGCGGGCCAGCGGTACATCTATCTCAAGGGCGCCCCAGAGGTGGTCTTTGCCCGCTGCCGCTGGCAACGCACCGAGGACGGTGAGAGCGACTTCGAGCCTGGGTACTGGCTGACACGGCTGGAGGAAATAGCCATGCGGGGGCAGCGCGCCCTGGCGATCGCCAGTCATGCGGCGCGCCCGGGCCTGCAGACGCTGACGTTCGATGACGTTGCCGAAGACCTGGTGATGCTCGGGCTGGTCGGCATTATCGACCCGCCGCGCCCGGAGGCGATCGCGGCAATCGCGGAGTGCCGGTCTGCCGGGATCGCAGTAAAGATGATTACTGGCGACCACGCGACCACGGCTACCGCGATCGCCAACCAGATGGCCATTGGCGATGGTCGTCATGTCCTCACAGGTGCTGACCTCGATCAGTTGGACGATGCCGCGTTGCACGAGCGTGTATTGGAGGTGGATGTTTATGCCCGCGCCAGCCCGGAGCACAAACTGCGGTTGGTGCGGGCGCTGCAGGCCCATGGTCATGTGGTTGTCATGACGGGCGATGGGGTAAACGATGCCCCTGCGCTGAAGCGGGCCGGGGTTGGCGTGGCTATGGGTCTGAAAGGCACCGAGGCGGCAAAGGAGGCCGCCGAGATGGTGTTGGCGGATGACAACTTCGCCGCCATCACGCACGCCGTGCGAGAAGGTCGTACCGTCTATGACAACATCAAGAAGTCAATCATGTTCATCCTGCCCACCAATGGTGGCGAGGCGTTGACCATAGTCGCCGCAGTGGCGCTGGGCCGTATGCTGCCGGTTACGGCTGCCCAGGTACTGTG
>JASFVZ010000171.1:0-5416 GCA_050049565.1 Chromatiaceae bacterium
CGCGCGCTGATTTTCTAATCCGTATCAGACATGAACCTCGTCGAGACCCGCGGTAACGACGGGCAGCGGCCCGCCATCGTCAGCTTTTCCGAGGCCATACTGGATCCCTTGTGCTCCTACGGTGGTATCTATGTGCCCGAAAGTCTGCCGACGCTCGGCCTGCCCTTCCTAACGCGGCACCTGGAGAGCGACTACAAGACCCTGGCGCGTGCCGTCCTCGACAGGTTCGAGCTCGATATATCGCCAGCGGTCATCGACGAGGCGCTCGCGCTCTACGACGGCTTCGATGATCCGCACCATCCGGTGCCGGTGCGACAGGTCCGGGGCGATCTGTTCGTCGCCGAGCTCTACCATGGGCCAACGCGGGCCTTCAAGGACATGGCCTTGCAACCCTTCGGGGTCCTGCTGTCACACCTCGCTATGGCCCGGAATGAACGCTACCTGATTCTCGCCGCGACCAGCGGGGACACCGGACCGGCGACGCTGGAGACTTTCAAGGACCGCGCCAACGTCAAGGTCGCCTGCCTCTATCCCGATGGTGGCACCTCGGATGTGCAGCGCCTGCAGATGGTCACCGAGGACGCCGCCAACCTCAGGGTTATCGGTATCCGCGGCAGCTTCGACGACGCGCAGAGCGCATTGAAGTCACTGCTGTCGGCCGAGACATTCAAGCATCGACTGCGCGAACGCGGCACCCACCTTTCGGCCGCGAACTCGGTCAATTTCGGCCGCATCATCTTCCAGCAGATCTACCATCTGCATGCCTACCTGGAGCTGGTTCGTCAGGGTGCCATCGGCCTCGGCGATCAGGTCTACCTGAACGTGCCGAGCGGCAACTTCGGCAATGCGCTCGGTGGCTACTACGCGATGAAGATGGGGCTGCCGGTCCGCAAGATCCTGATCGCCTCGAATCGCAACAATGTGCTGACCGATTTCATTCGCACAGGGGTCTACGACCTGCGTGATCGGCACGTGATCGCGACGACCTCGCCGGCGATGGATATCTTGAAGTCGTCGAATATCGAACGCGTGCTCTACGACCTGTTCGGTCCAACGCGCACCCGCGAACTCATGGCTGAACTCGACCGGGAACGGGTCTACCGGCTCGACGAGGTCGAGTTGCAGGCCCTGCAGGCCATCTTCGCGGCGGACTATGCGGATGACGAAGAGGTCGATCGCTACGTCCGTGAGACCTTCGAGGAATGCGGCTATCTGATGGACCCGCACACGGCGACCTGTTTCAAGGCCCATGAGACCTGTCGCGACGCGCCGTTGCCCGGCATCGTCTATTCGACCGCGGAGTGGACCAAGTTTTCTCCGACGATTGCCAGTGCATTGACCGGTGCGCAGGGCAGCCACGACATCGATGCGCTCAAGTCGATCTCATTGGCGTCCGGCAAGCCCATCCCACCGATGATCCAGCAGTTGTTCGAGCGGCCGGTCGCGCAGCCAACCGTGATCGACAAACAGGATATCGAGCGCGAGGTCCTTAAGTTTCTCTGATCCGCGCGGCTCACCCCGCGTGGTAGTAGCTGCGGTACCAGTCGACGAAATTGGCGACGCCCTGCTCGACGGTCATCTGCGGTTTGTAGCCGAGATCCCGTACCAGGTCGTCGACATTGGCGTAAGTGTCCGGCACGTCCCCGGGCTGCAGCGGGAGCAGTTCCTTTTCCGCCGTCTTGCCGAGGCACTTCTCCAACGTCTCGATGTAGTGCATCAGTTCGACGGGCTGGTTGTTGCCGATGTTGTACAGGCGATAGGGCGCCTGGCTGGTCGCGGAATCGGGCGCGTCGCCGGTCCATTCGGGACTGGGCGTGGCGGGTTGATCCAGCACGCGGATCACGCCTTCAACGATGTCATCGATGTAGGTGAAGTCGCGGCGGTGCTTGCCGTAGTTGAAGACCGGGATCGGCTCGCCGGCCAGGATCTTCCGGGTAAACAGGAACAAGGCCATATCCGGACGGCCCCAGGGGCCATACACGGTGAAGAAGCGCAGGCCGGTCGTCGGGATGCCGTACAGATGGCTGTAGGTGTGGGCCATCAGTTCATTGGCCTTCTTGGTCGCGGCATACAGGCTGACCGGATGGTCGACGTTGTCGTGCACCGAGAACGGCATATTGGTGTTCGAGCCGTAGACCGAGCTGGAAGACGCATAGACGAGGTGCTCTATCCCGTGCTCACGGCAACCCTGCAGGACGTTGCCGAAGCCGACCAGGTTGCTGTCGATATAGGCGTAGGGATTCTCGATCGAGTACCGGACGCCAGCCTGCGCCGCCAGGTTGATCACACGCTGCGGCTTGTACCGGGCGAAGGTCCCGGCCATCGCGTCGCGATCCTCGATGCGTGCCCTGACGTCCGTGTAGCCTGCGTATTCGAGCGTCCGGGCCAGTCGTGCTTCCTTCAGCGAGACATCGTAATAGGGGTCGAGGCAGTCGACGCCGATGACCTCGTCGCCGCGTTCGAGCAGGCGCAGTGCCAGGTTTGAGCCGATGAAACCGGCACTGCCGGTGATCAAGACGCGCATTGCTGCGAACTCCGGTCGTTATAGACGCCCGTCGGTCTGGCCGGCGGGAAACAGGTATTTGACGTCGAACACGATGCCCTCGGGCAGCGCGAGTGCCCGAATCTGATCGATACCGAGTTCGTCGAACTGCCGGTGGGCGACAGCGATGATGACGGCTGCATAGGCACCGGTAGCCGGCGTGTCGACTGGCGTGATGCCGTATTCGTGCTCCGCCTCGGCGACATTCACCCAGGGGTCCCAGACGTCGACCGCCATGCCGTAGCTGCTCAATTCAGTGACGATATCGATTGCCCGGGTATTGCGCAGGTCCGGGCAGTTTTCCTTGAAGGTCAGGCCCATGACCAATGCCCGGCCGCCGTTGACCGGTAGGCCGCGCTGCAGCATCAGCTTGACGACACGTCCGGACACGTGGGCGCCCATGCCGTCGTTGATGCGGCGCCCGGCCAGGATCATCGCCGGGTGGTAGCCGATCGCCTGCGCCTTGTGCGTCAGATAATAGGGGTCGACGCCGATACAGTGGCCGCCGACCAGGCCGGGCCGAAACGGCAGGAAATTCCATTTGGTCCCGGCCGCCTTCAGCACTTCCTCGGTATCGATACCCAGCCGGTCGAAGATCAGCGACAGTTCGTTGACCAAGGCGATATTGACGTCGCGCTGGGTGTTCTCGATGACCTTTGCCGCCTCGGCGACCTTGATCGAGCTGGCCTTATGCGTGCCGGCCGTGATAATGCTGCCGTACAGCGTATCGACGAAGTCGGCGATCTCCGGCGTCGAGCCGGCCGTGACCTTCTTGATCGTCGTGACCCGATGTTCCTTGTCACCCGGGTTGATCCGTTCCGGGCTGTAGCCGGCAAAGAAATCGCGATTGAACGACAATCCGGAAGTGGCCTCGATCACCGGGATGCAGTCCTCTTCCGTCGCACCCGGATAGACTGTCGACTCGTAGATCACCACGTCGCCGTGGCCGATCACCTCGCCGACGGCGCGGCTGGCCGAGATCAGGGGGGTGAGATCCGGGTTCTTGTAGTCGTCGATCGGGGTGGGGACGGTGACGATGTAGACGTTGCAGTCACGTAGATCGTCCAGGTTATCGGTATATACCATCGATATCGCGGCGAGTTCGGCGGGATCGACCTCTAAAGAGCTGTCACGACCCTGCCGCAACTCTTTAATACGCGGGCCGCTGATGTCGAACCCGACAACCGGATAGCGTTTGGCGAACTCGACGGCCAGCGGTAGGCCGACGTAACCGAGGCCGATTACAGCAATCCTGGCTTTATTGATGTCCATTTTCAGAGATTTCCTGCTCGAGGGCCTGGCGGTTGACCGTGAATTCGCCGGCGCGCCGATGATACCGTGCCGACAGTGGTCTGGCGAGGCAGGGCGGGCGTCGCGGGTCGGTCCGCGCACCGGGGTCGCAGCGCCCTTGCCAACTGTCTACGGCTTTGTCACGCTCCAGGCGCTTTCCGCGGATCCGAATCACGGTGTCCAATGATGTTCCGATTATTCGGACACTATGTCTCAAAGCTTTACCTGCTGCTCGGCGTCGTCGAGTTCCTGGTGATGTTCTACTCGCTGGTCGCCGGGTTCTACATGCGCCAGACGGTGGTCGATCTGGAGCTGGTCGAAGCACCGGGTGGTCTGGTCTACACCGCACTGGCGTATGCCACGTCGATGACGATATCGATGATCGCGGTCGGCCTGTATCAGCGCGGATTGCCGTTCAGTGCCGGCCTGCTGGTCCGGCTCGGATTGAGCTTCCTGATCGCCAGTGTCGCGATGAGCGTGGTGTTCTACACCTTCCCGGATCTCGTGGTGGGCCGCGGCGTCATGGCCTACGCGATGTTGTTCACCTTCGTCGGGGTGCTGGGCCTGAGGACCCTGTTCTTCCGGATCGCGCAGAACGAAGAGCAGGCGACCACCGTCCTGGTGCTGGGCACCGGCCGGCAGGCCAAGATGATCGCCGAACTGGAACCCAATCAGCCCGGTTTCCGCGTCGTCGGCTATGTGCCCGTGAACGAGCAGGAGAACCATGTGCCGAGCGCACGCTGGATCGCCCGCGACCGGCGGCTGATGGACCTGGTTTTCGACTACGAGGTGGACGAGATCGTGGTCGCGCCGGACGATCGCCGGCTGCGATTGCCGGTGGATGAGATCCTCGACTGCAAGATGTCGGGCACCATGGTCCTGGACCTGCTCAGCTTCTTCGAGAAGGAGACCTCCCGGGTCAAGCTCGATGTCTTGCATCCGAGTTGGATCTTCTTTTCCGACGGGTTCAGGCTCAGCGGCATGGCGCTGTACGCGAAGCGCCTGCTCGATCTGTCGGTCGCGTTGTTCATCCTGCTGCTGAGCTGGCCGTTCATGCTGCTGGTCGCGCTGGCGATCTGGATCGAGAGCCGGGGCCGCGGCCCGATCCTGTTCCACCAGGTGCGGGTCGGACTGAATGGCCGGCCGTTCCGCGTGCACAAGTTCCGCAGCATGTCTACCGACGCCGAGGCCGACGGGGTGGCGCGTTGGGCGACCAAGAACGACAATCGCATCACCCGGGTCGGCGCGGTGATCCGAAAGACACGGCTCGACGAGCTGCCGCAGGTCTTCAACGTGCTGCGCGGCGAGATGAGCCTGGTCGGTCCGCGGCCGGAACGCCCGGAATTCGTTGAGCAACTCGAGAAGGAGATCCCTTTCTACTCCGAGCGCCACCGCGTCAAGCCCGGTTTGACCGGTTGGGCGCAGTTGTCCTATCCCTACGGCGCGACGATGGAGGACGCGCGCCACAAGCTCGAGTTCGACCTCTACTACGTCAAGAATGCCAGCGCGTTTCTCGACCTCATCATTCTGCTCGAGACGGTGGAGGTCGTGCTCTGGGGAAAAGGCGCGCATTGAGTGCCAACG
>JASFVZ010000017.1:0-11003 GCA_050049565.1 Chromatiaceae bacterium
CCCCCCGTAACGAATTCAAAGATATCGGTATCCGAGTCACGCGCCGGGTATTTGTTGATCAACACCTTGGCCGGTTTCATACGGAACTTCCACTGAAAGAACTGGCTGACGGCCACATCGCGCGGATCCCTGGCCATCAGCACGACGCGCTTGTTGTAAAACACCTGCTTGTTGTCGCTGTGACCGGTCAGGTCTTTGATGTAGTTGTCGTGCGTAAAGAATATCTTCGGTATCGAACGATTGAGATTATGGAAATTGTCGAAACCGAGAATCATCCGCGGCGGCAGTCCATACATTTCACGAAACAGGTGAGACAACATCACCCGCAGCCAGGTACGCCCGCTCTTTCCGAATGACACCATGACGACATCGGCTTTACTCAGCTTCCTCATCTGCTCGGCGCCGCGCAGCTTGCGCTCGGCTGCGAGCGTCTCTTCCTCGCTGGCACCCCGCATCCGCAGGTGTAAGAAACGCCGACTGAGTTTTTTACGCACAGTCTGAGAAAACTGTCGCGCGGCCTGAAGCGCATACTTCACGATACCTGGCTCCTATATCCGAAGACCGGGTCCAAGTCCTCGGCAAGATTTTCGAGGTAGGCGCACTGTTCATCCGTGAAATAGTCCCGATAGCCACCGACTTTGCCCTTGCGCACCTTGAAGGACTGGGGATTGTCTTTGTCGCCGGGTTTGACCCTGGCCCCACTTCTGCGGAAGAACGCCGACTGCTCCATCTTCTTCATGTTGTCGTAGCGTGCAAATTCGACAGCGGCACGCACGTCCTCTTCCGCTGCAGGTGTGCCGGTGAAGTCGAGGATCTGTGCCAGTACCTTCTCAGGCGCTTTGCGCATGTCTTCGTAGCGGACGATCAATACGTCCCGCAACTGCGGCACCGCGCGTGCCCAACCGTTGAAATAATCCACGATTCGAGGAACACCGGCGTTTTCGTCGCGCACGAAATCCCATAGGTCGATGTCGGCACCGTGCGGCGGGTAGTCATTGATGAACATTTTGTTTGGACGCATCCGATAGCGCCATTGAAAAAACTGGGACACCGCAACATCGAGCGGATCGCGCACCAAAAGCACGATTTTTTTCCCCTCAAAGTGCTGCTTGGATTCGAAATTTCCCGTGTAGTCCTTCAGATAATTGTTATGGGTGAAGAAGACTGCAGGCAGCGCACTATTCAAGTTTTTGAGATTGTCGAAGTCCAGCAGAGCGTCGCTCTGGAGCTCGCCTTTGAGTTGGTAGACCCGTGACAGCATTACACGCAGCCAGGTCCGGCCGGATTTTCCCCAACTCATCAGAACCCAATCGGCTCGCTGCAGGCGCTGATACTCTTCGCGACCCCGCAACCAGCGCTCCAAGGATTTGCGGCGCTGCCTCGGTAACCAAAAGCACGCAGCGAGAATGAGATGACGCGCGGCAACACGCGCTAGGTCGCGCATGACCTGTCCTCTCGAGCCGCGGCAGCGCGATCTGGGCGGTCCGGCGAACGCACGCCACGTCGGGGGCGTCCAGGATGAACCGGGCAGGCGTCCATTTGCGCGCTCCAGGCCTGGCGACTCACCCGCACCACAGCGCCAACGAGACCTCCCATCGAAGTCCTTGTCACGATCACCGGTCTGTATGTTTTACGGTTGCAGTCATCCCTTATATTACCGTCAGCCCGCGCTGATCAGCCTATTGCGTTGCGCTGCACGTCGGCGCAATAGCCAAGCTCGGGTGCAATGCGCTGACGCACCAGTTCCTCAAGTTCGGCGACCTGGTCGTCGTCAAAGTCATCGCGATATCCGCCCACCTTGCCGCGGCGCACTTTAAACGTGGAGGGGTCATCGGCGTTGCGCAATTTCATTCCGCCTTGCTTGAACGTACCTTGCACCTCGAGTTGACGCAGATTGTCGAAAGAACCCCATTCAGCGGCCTGGCGCACTTCATCGGCACTGAACTCTTGACCCATCAGCTGGACGACCTTCATCAGGTTCACGGTCGGCTCGGCGCGAAGGTCCTCGTACTTGATCAGCAAACCGTTTTCCAAGGCAGCCACGTTCGCTGCCCAGGTATTCTGGTACTCGATCAGGAAAGGAAGCCCGATGTCGGAGTGCCTGACGAAGTCCCACATACCGATCGTCCGCTTGTCGATCGGATGATCGATGAAATGATTGATCAACTCCTGCTTGGCTCTCGACTGTCGCTTCGTGAACTGGTGATACCAGGAGACCGCGATATCGATGGGGTGGCGCGCGAGAAACAGGACCGGCTTGTGTCGCAGCGGATTGTCCGGCGCTCCGACCTTGAGCATCCGGCCGACTTCCCCTTCATAGCTGTAGTGGCCATTCGTGGCGGCCAATCGCGGTATCTCAGGATTCTTGCGTGCGAATTCATCGGTGTTGATCAGCTTGGATTCGGGAAGGCCATAGCGAAGCTGAAAAAGTCGGGAGATCATCGCCTTCAGCCAGGTGTTTCCGCTCTTGGGATGGCCAATGATCAGAAAATCAGCGCGCTCTGCCTTGGCGATTTCCAGCTGCGCCAGGTGCTTCCTGCGCAGGGCCACGCGGGTTTCTGTGGGGAGGGGGGCTGTTGGAAGGAGGATCAGCGCCTTTTTTACGCCGTCACTGAGATCGAACATGTCGCGCTTTTCTCGAAGCCGAGCCGGTTAAAAAGCTTATTATGATAAGTTAAATTGTCGGCCGTCGACAGCGGTGCGCTGGCGATATCGTCACCCTCCGGACCGCGTCAATAGTCCGA
The DNA here is from genome assembly GCA_050049565.1 of Chromatiaceae bacterium. Taxonomy (GTDB): domain Bacteria; phylum Pseudomonadota; class Gammaproteobacteria; order Chromatiales; family Chromatiaceae; genus Thiosocius. Next base: position 2,745 of record JASFVZ010000017.1, read on the forward strand.
TACCCAGTCTGTGCGAGCCGACCGATAGTCACACACCGCTCTTTTATACCGGCCATGGCCGGCCTGGTGGTACCTTCAAACAGAGCAATCCGCGGGCCCGGCCGGTGTCCGGGCCTGCTCGATCAATCGCTGGATCGCGTCGGTGGCCCGTGACATATCGGTCGATGCCTGTTCCAGGCGCGGCAAGGGATGGTCGCCCAACCAGGCAGCGCGACCCGAGGCCACCAGTTGTCGATGCACCAACGTGATATCGCGGGTCAGTGGCTCCCACCCCCAGCGCATCAGGGCCTCGTAGAGCAGGCCACCGACCCGGAAGTCGCGCCTCGCGTCGAAACCCTCGCGCATACCCCCAAGGTCAAACATGTCGACCCTTTTTCCTACAGCACAGGCCTCGGAAAGCATCGCGATGCTGTCAGCAGTCACTACGAAGCGATCGGCAAGACCCAGCATGGCCAGGTAGGGGTTGGCGTCATCGGCTGCAGACCAGGTGTGAAAAAAGCGCGGGACAGTCAGCGTCTGCCGCAGCACATCCGCCGCCTTCGAGGGCGTGCGCGCGCTCGTCGTAAGCAACAGGCCGCCGCCGGTTTTTCGCGCCAGTTCGTTGAGCGCCTGCCCCAGACGGAGCGCAGAGCGGGGACCTAGAGTGAACGGCCCACTGTTTCCGCCAACCATCACCGCAATCAGTGGCCGGGGTAGATGACGCCACCTCGCGGCCCAACCGCCGGCGGCCTCCGCCAGTCGATCGCGGTTGACACGATGGAGCGTCAGCTCATTGAGGACCACGTTGTCGCGCTTGGGTACTCGGTACTGGGGGGTCGTGACAATCAGATCGAAACGGGACGGGTCGGCCCAGGGCTTGCCGACGTGGACATAACGACTTCGGCCGCCCGACTGCTCTCTGATCCACCGACAGACCGGTTCATTTCGAACGCCGCTCGTCACGACCAGATCGGGCCAGGGCGGAGCCAAAAGAAACCGGCTCCGGGGTGTAATACCGCGCAGAGACCCTGTTGGCAGCAGGTGTGTGATCGGATCATACTTTCGGTATTGCAGCCTTTTCAGCTCGTACGGCCAGCCTAACGCCTCGACGAGCGCGCGGACCTGACCACGCTCGCCCGCACGATAGGCGTCAATCAGCCAGACATTTGGCATCGTCCCCTTTCCATCGTTATCATTTTCAAAATGTTAGTGCTCCCGACTCGGCAGCGCATCAGCACCACCAGCAGGGTTCATCACGATCATGACTAAATACCAGGATTACCTCGACTTTATGCTCTTGGTATTGCAAAAACGCAGCGAAGGCACGGTGGCCTTGTCGGCGAACACCGAGCTGGTCGGTGACATTGGCCTGACGTCGCTGGAGGTGATGGAATTAATCGAAAAGATCGAGGATCACTTCGACATCTCCATCCCGCTGAATATCCTCCCAGACATCAACACCCTGGGAGATCTGGCCAAAAAACTCCACGAACTCGGCTCCTGAAAACCATGTTGCTCGATAAATTCCAGACCATGGCCGCGTTCCAGGCCGAGTTGGCGGCGCTGGGTGTCACGCCTTTCGGCGCGGTCACCGAAGAGATCCTGTCAGCCACCGAAGGCGTGGTAAATGGCCACAGGGTCATCATGGCGGGAACCAACAACTACCTCGGCCTGTCGTTCGACCCCCGGTGCATCCGCGCTGCACAGGACGCGGCCCAGAAATGGGGAACCGGCACCACCGGTTCGCGCCTGGCCAATGGCTCGTTTCTGGAGCACCAGTTGCTCGAGAACGAGTTGGCAACATTTTTCGGGGTCAACCATGCCATTGTTTTCACCACGGGCTTTTCCGCGACGATGGGGATGTGTGCCACCCTTGCCGGACCTGGCGACGTCATCCTGGTGGATGCGGACAGCCACGCGAGCATCTACGCCGGGGTGCAGTTGAGCGGCGCCGAAATCATCCGCTTCAAACACAGCGACGCCGAAGACCTGGCCAAGCGACTCCGGCGCCTGGGCGATCGCGCGAGCAAGACCCTGATCGTCGTCGAAGGCATTTACAGCATGCAGGGAGACACGGCACCTCTCGATGAAATTGCGGCCGTGAAACGTGAGTTCGGAGGCTATCTGTTCGTTGACGAGGCGCACTCTCTCGGTGTGCTCGGGAACGGTGGACGGGGCGCAGTCGAGGCAGCAGGCGTCGAAGCCGACGTCGACTTCATCGCCGGAACATTCAGCAAGAGCCTCGGTGCGACCGGCGGCTTCTGTGTCAGTCCGCACGCCGAACTGGATGCAATCCGCTACTGCATCAACGCCTACATCTTCACCGCGTCATCCTCGCCATCAGTCGTTGCCTCGACCCGAGAAGCACTGCGCATACTCAGCCAAGAGCCGGAGCTGCGTCAGCGCTTGTGGGCCAACGCGCACCGCCTTTATAGCGGGTTGAAATCGCTCGGCTTTTCGGTTGGCCCGACACCGAGCCCCGTGGTGGCAGTCCGTTTGGAGGACCGATCCCAGGCCATCCACTATTGGACCCGGCTCATGGAGGCGGGCGTATACGTCAACCTGGTGGTACCTCCCGCATCCTCTTCGTCTTCGTACCTGTTGCGCAACAGCGTCAGCGCTGCGCATACCAGCGCGCAAATCGACACCATGATCACCGCCTATACCAGCCTGCTGGAGCACGATCCGGCCGCCGAGGCGCAGAGCGGCTAACCTAGCAGCGGTCGCGCTACGGCGACCCTGGCAGCTGATGCAAACCTTACGAGCCTCAACGACCCCGATTGCCGAATTACGGCACATGCCGGCGAACACGCGCCGGTTTGACCGGGCGCGATGTCTGGACCTGACGTTCGCTTCGGCGGTGCTCCCATAATGACCGCTGACTCGCGGCGACGATCGGTGATTGCGGTCTGGGCCGCTACCGGTCAGGGTCGGTATCGAAGGGCGACCCGATCCGGACTGGGCCCATGCCAGTCTCGAGCAGAAACCAGCCCGACCCAGCACCGTGATACATCATGTTTGGGCGCGCCGTGATGCAGCCTCTATTCGCACACCTCTCAGACCCACATCTTACGAGCCTGGACGGCGTCCGAAGGCGCCAATTAATCAATAAGCGACTGCTGGGATACCTCTCCTGGGTAAGGAAACGCCGTTTCGCGCATCGCCCCGAGGTGCTCACGGCGATGCAGCGGGATCTCGAGGTCAACCCAGTCGAGCTGGTCTTGATCACAGGGGATCTGACCAACGTCGGACTTCCCGCAGAGTTCCGCCAGGCATCGGCGTGGCTTCAACAACTTGGCAAGCCTCACGAAGTTGCGGTGGTTCCCGGGAATCACGATGCGTACGTCAAGACGCGTTGGAACGAGAGCCTGGCGCTCTGGGACGCCTATATGCGTTCAGACGACTCGGCAACGACACAGTTTCCGAGCCTTCGTGTGCGCGGGAACGTGGCTTTCATCGGCGTCTCCACCTCCTGCCCGACGCCACCACTGATGGCCACGGGGACTGTCGGAAAAGACCAGTTGCAGCGGCTCGCGCAGCAACTTGTCACTGCGCGAGCCGAGGGTCTCTGCAGGGTGATCTTCCTGCATCACTCTCCGCTGATCGCGACCGAGAAATGGCGTAAGCGATTGACCGACGCGCCCGCATTGCAGGAACTGATCCAGAAACACGGCGCCGAACTCGTGCTGCACGGACACGGGCATCGGGCCCATCATCGCGAGCTGGAAACCCAGCATGGCAAGCTGCCGGTGATCGCCGTGCCATCCGCCTCGGCCGTGGGTTACCACGGCGCCGAGGTTGCCAGTTACAACCGGTGCGCGGTTACAAAAACAGACGCTGGCTGGCGCATCGATATCGAGTCGAGAGGCTATGACAACACGTCAGGTGAGTTCACCACGCGGGGGCGACGCTCGATCGATCTGGCACGGGATTGATCTTCATCCGCCTCGCCAGAGGCGAAATAATCATCAACGAGCTGCAAGTCCGCTATCGAGTCGACGTCGATTGCGGCATTGGCATAAGGCAGGATGACGCCGCGCACACGCAACCCGAGTCGCTTGCCGAGTTTCGCCAACGCCTCGTCCAACGGCAATATGCCCAGGCGGTAGCGCAAAACCGCCCACCAACCCAACAGGCCGATCAGCACCAGCGGCTTCTTTCGCTGCTGTTCGATTCTGCGCCAGAAACTGGCGGCTTGCCGTCCTTCCGGCGTCAGGAAGGCGTAGAGGTTGCAGCCGCAAAACTCGCCATCGCTGAAGCGCAAAACAGTTTTCTTGATCCGCGGGTACGCTTCTTTGATCAATCCGTGGGGCGCCAGCCCGATTGCGACATCGACATCGTCTGCAAGGCTCTGGCGACCGAATGCATCTACGATTTCTCGCGTCAGCAGAGGGTGGTCGGCAGTCGTCAACAGTACGGGGGTGTCCGGATCCAGTGATTGCATGGTCTGAAAAGCACTTGTCCCCGGGCTTTTATCCGGGGCACGCCAATCGATCTCTTTACTGGCGATCATGTCTTCGAGCGGCTTATCCAGCTTGACCTCGTCGGCTTCCGGTCCGGCGAGCACGACGCGAGAAACCAGTTTGGATTCCCGCAATGCGCTCAGCACCCGACGCACCATCGGGACGCCGGCGATATCGATCAGCGCTTTGCAGCTGACGTCCGAGTAATCAATCAGCGAGTCCGCCTTGGTGCGGTCACCGGCCAGCACCACTGCCGTCATAGGATGAGTGTCGGGATCGAGATGCATGGGCCTTACAGGTCTTTTTCGAAAACGCGGTAGCGCTTGTACGCCTCGCCACCGATCGCTTCTATGATGTTTTTCATGCCGGCATTGTCTTCCAGTATCCAGCCCATTTCCACGTCCGTTACGCCGCGGGCGAGCACCGGATGACGCACCGCGTCGATCACCATGAAGGCCAACGTCAAGCCGAGGCGCGAAAGCTGAAATCGCTGCTTCACCCCCATCAACGGCACGCGGGCTGTCGAAGGATGCCGGACCTTCAGGCGCCACAACAATTTGGCCCAACCCAGTGGCAATAGCTTGCCGCCGAGATCCCGAATCGCCTCGTTGATGTTCGGCAAAACGACGATAAACGCGACCGGTTCCCCCTCGAACTCCGCTATCTGAACATAGTCATCCGGCAAGATCGGCGTCAGCGTTTTCACCGTGTCGAGGAAATCGTCGAACGCCAATGGCACGAAACCCCAATTGTTCGCCCAGGCGTCATTGAAGATGTCCATCATCACGCGGGCTTCCTGCTCGATTTGCGAACGCCTTAGTGCGCGCACGGTTACCTTGTCCGAAACCTTCTCCGCCAGTCGAACCATCGCGCGGGGCGCCGTGAAATCAGGTCTGACGTGGTAGGCAAGCAAGTCCTTTACCGGCGTGTATCCCCGTTCTTCAACGCGGCCTGCATACCAGGGGCAACCATGCCCCATCATCACGAAGGGAGGCGTCGCAAAACCGTCGACCAACAGGCCAACTTCTTCATTGATATGTAGGTTGAAGGGTCCACGAACACGCCGCATTCCCTGGCCGCGCAGCCAATCCTCACAGGCGCCGAACAGGGCCGAGAAAACCGCCTCATCATCCTCTGCCTCGAGCATCCCGAAATAGCCCAGGGCATCGTTGTAGCGCGACAGGTGCAGCTCATCGACCTGCGCTGTGATTCGACCCACCGGCCTACCGTCACGCCGCGCGACCCATCCTCGCCATCGCGCGTGTTTGAAAAAATGGTTCTTGGGGGAGAAGCGCAGGCGCTGTTCCAGATTCAGCGGTGCCACCCAGTGCGGGTCAGCGGCGTAGACACGATGGGGGACGGCCAGAAACGGTTTGAGCTGGTCTGCGCCCGATATTTCTTCGAGGACTAGGGTATCGGCGCCGCGTTTGGTCATTTGCCGCTCGGCTTAAGTTCTGACGTTCAGGAATTGAATTCTAACTTTCCGTACTACTCGACAACAAAAACCGGACTGACCGCGGTCATTGTGTCGGGTGTCGGCATGACCACCGGAACCGCGTATCGACCGATCCCAGGCGAGATACCTTCGTTGTTTGCGCCCTCGTCGCTGGCGCTGAGGGGCGCTTGGCCGGCGGAGCGCGGCCATACTCAAGGCTGAGTGCGAGCACGCAGACCAGAAATCGCACATGTGTTTGCGGCGCCGACCGGGCGGGTCTCCGGTCTCAGGCAGGGCCTGTTGGTTTCGCCCGCCCCCCCATGGGGAATCTCGTGTAGTCAAAACTGCACTTCGCCATATTTTTGACGCTTTTTGCGCTGGCGAACAGATCCTAATCACCGCCCATCAAAATTCTTAATTTGATTTGCGAAGTACTTCAGATAAGGCTTTAATATCAATATTGATACACGCGCCCGACCGGACACGCGACTGCCGGCCGTGCGACCAGAACGCAGCGCAGGGCAGGCAGCTGCACGTGGAGGGGCATTGCGGGTTTTCCCTAATCGTGTTAGTTTCTTTCCCCAGTTGCGGAAAATCGAGTCCAGTTTCGATTTAGGGACGGGCAAATCCGGGCTGATGTCGGGTGACGCGGCGGCATGGTCCAGAGTTCGAAACCCATGCCCTCGGGGCGGGCCAGGCGCAAATCTGGCCGTAACGATTTATCAACGAACGATGCGGTGGTGCTGCTCTGGCCTGGGTCGTCGTTTAGCGGAACGGAAAGAGGTAACGCAGGGATCGGACGTCTGGTTTGGGAAGGAAAACTGTAGTTTACAGCTGTCGAAAGCTAGATTTTGTACAACGGACCAGGAAGGTTTGAGAGTGTGAAAAAGGCTGGAGCAAAACGGCAGCGGATAGCAACTCCCCCCAATCACGTCGTTGATGCATTCGCATCCGCTCAATCTACCAACGCGTCCTTTTTGTCAGAGGTAAACCACTATGCAGCCTGCCACCACACCAACGCTCCATAGCCTACCTCAAAGGCCTGCAGACTTCCCAACCCTCACCGCGGCGCTGGACTATGCCGCGTTGGGCGAGACCGGGATGAATTTTTTCGACGGTCATGGCGCCCTGTATGCGAGTTGGCCTTACAAAGATCTGCGTGAACAAAGCGTCAAACTCGCCGGGAAGCTTCTTGGACTCGGCTTCAGCAAGGGCGAACGCGTTGCGTTGATCGCGGAGACCCATCCGGATTTCGTCTTATATGTGTTCGCCTGCCAGTATGCAGGTTTGATCCCTGTAGCCCTGCCGGCCTCGATCAAAGTTGGCGCCCACCGAGCCTACGTGGAGCAACTGCGGCGACTGTTGGAAGCCAGTGATGCTGCACTCGCCCTCTCTACGGAGGGCTACCTGACGTTTCTTCAAGAGGCCAGTGAAGGCCTCAACGTGCGCCAGGTGAGCACGATGCAGGCGGTTGTGAATTCGCCCACCGTCGTCAAACCGTTGCCTACGATCGAACCTGACGATATCGCCTATATCCAGTACACATCCGGAAGTACCCGCTTTCCGCGAGGCGTCGTGATTCGTCATCGCACCGCCATGGCGAACATCAGCGGCATGGTCACCGATGGGCTGCAAATCAACGCTCAGGACCGCTTGGTTTCGTGGCTGCCTTTCTACCACGACATGGGCCTGGTCGGTTTTGTGCTTTTACCGGTCTCGGCGCAACTCTCCGTCGATTTTCTGGATACCCGGGATTTCGCGATGCGGCCACGGCTGTGGCTCAAGTTGATGACCGACTCACAGGCCACGATCGCCTTTGCACCCTCCTTCGGCTACGACCTCTGTGCACGTCGGCTGAGGGATGCTGACATCGCCAAGTACGATCTGAGCAACTGGCGTGTTGCCGGGATCGGCGCGGAGATGATTCGCCCGCAGACGCTCGAGCTCTTTGAGGAGAAACTCGCGGCCAGCGGCTTCGACTCGCGCGCGTTCCTGGCGTGTTATGGCATGGCCGAGTGCACGCTTGGCATTAGTTTTTCACCGCTGTCACAGGGCTATACGACGCACTACATCGACAGCGACCACCTGGCCGATGCGCACGAAGTGGTGCTGATGGACGAGCAACGCCAAGGTGGCCGTGGCCGGCATTTCGTCAACTGCGGCCGTCCTTTGCCCAGCTTCGAAGTCGAGATCCGAGATGATCAAGGGCGGAAGCTGGAAGATTGGAAAAGCGGCGTCATCCATGTTCGCGGCCCTAGTGTCATGTCGGGCTATTTCAACACCCCGGAAGACCCGGGCTGCACGCTCGCCCAGGACGGCTGGCTGAACACCGGCGATATCGGTTACATGGCCGACGGGGCGCTCACGATCACCGGCCGCAAG
>JASFVZ010000172.1:0-5396 GCA_050049565.1 Chromatiaceae bacterium
TCCAACGGCGTGTCTCCTCCGCCCTCGACCGGCGGTTCATCACCAGTAGACCGGTCGCCCACGGGTCCTATTTCGTCACCGCGTCCGGCGTCGCGGGCGGCTCACCGGGATGGAGCTCGGCCGGGTCGCTGAACGGCGGTTCGCACTGATGGCCACGACAGCGATAGGCGACCACGCGGTCCGGCTCGGCCGTTTTCGCCGCCAGGGCCTCGGGCAGACCCGCGGCGTCCGCCGGGATCAGGAAGGCGCGCCGGCCGGGTTCGGCGGCTTGCTTAAGCGCCTGTCGCCACTCGTCCAGGGCCTCTTTCCGACCACGCACGATCAGCAACTCCGGTGGCTCGAGATAGCCATGCAAGGCTTCGAGCAGACCGACATGCGCGTAGCCGGCGCGCTCGATCGCCGGCCAGGCCGCGCGTAACGCCCGATCGGCGGCGTCCTGCAGCATCATGTCGCCGCTGATGGCGGCCAGCAGCTGCAGGCCCTCTATGGCGACCGCGTTGCCGCTCGGCATCGCGTCGTCGCCCAGCGGCTTGGGCCGGTGGACCAGGGCTTCATGATTGTCCGCCGTGAAGAAGAAGCCCCCGGCTTCCGGGTCTTCGAAATGCGCGACCAGGTAGCGACCGATGACGAGTGCGAAATCGAGCCACTCACTGCGCCAGCGGGCCTGCAGCAGTTCGAGCACCGCATCGAGCAGGTAGGCGTAGTCGTCGAGATACCCGGTGAGCCGGGCCCGGCCGTCGCGGCTGGTCGCGCGCAGGCCCTCGCCATCGAAATGGACCTCCTGCAGGTAGCCGAGCGCCGCGGCTGCCGAGTCGAGCCAGTCGTCGCGTTCGAGCAGCCGTCCGGCCCGGGCCATGCCCTTGATCATCAGGGCGTTCCAGCTGGTCAGGACCTTTTCGTCCCGGCCCGGGGGTACGCGCTGTCGACGGGCGGCAAGCAGGGTGTTGCGGGCAGCGAGCAGGTGTCGACGTACGTCGCGCGGTGGCAGACCGGTGGTCTCCGCCAGCCGTCCGGTCTCCTCGAACACGTGCAGGTGCCACCGGCCCTCGAAGTTGGGCGGACGGTCGAGTCCGAAGCGCGGGGCGAAGACCCGGTACTCGTCGTCGCTCAACAGTGAACGCACCGCGTCGGGCGACCAGACGTAATAGCGGCCTTCCTCGCCCTCGCTGTCGGCATCCAGGCTGGCGCAGTAGGCACCCGACGGCAGCTGCATCTCGGTGATCAGCCAGTCGGCGAGCCGTTCGCAGACGTGCCGGTACAAAGGCCGCCGGGTCATACCCCAGGCCTCGGCGTAGAGGTCCATCAGTTGGCCGTTGTCGTACAGCATCTTCTCGAAGTGCGGAATCATCCACTCGGCATCGACCGAGTAGCGACAGAAGCCGCCGGCCAGGTGATCATGGATGCCGCCATTGGCCATCCGGTCGAGCGTATGCAGCGCCATCCGTGAGGCGTGCCCGTCGTCGCTGCGCCGGCCATGCCGCAGCAGGAAGCGCAACGTGCCGGGGTGCGGGAACTTCGGCGCGCCGCCGAAACCACCGTGCATGGCGTCGAACTGCTCTGCGAGCTGTGCCGCCGTCGCGTCGAACACCGCGGCATCCGGTGCATCGTCGCTCCGGGGCGTGGCATCGATCTGTTGCAGGGCCGAACACAGGCTCTCGTTCTGGCGGCGGATCGCGTCGCCCTGGTCACGGTAGGCGCGTTCGATCTGTTGCAGCACATCCCGGAACGCCGGCAGGCCGTGTCGGGCGGCCGGCGGAAAGTAGGTGCCGGCGAAGAAGGCCACGTTGTCGTCCGGTGTCAGAAAGACGGTCAACGGCCAGCCGCCGGCGCGGCGAGCCAGCAGCTGGTGCGAGGTCTGATAGATACGGTCGAGGTCGGGACGCTCCTCGCGGTCGACCTTGATGTTGACGAACAGGCGGTTCATCAACCGGGCCGTCGTCTCGTCTTCGAAGGACTCGTGGGCCATCACGTGGCACCAGTGGCAGGCCGAGTAGCCGATCGAGAGCAGGATCGGCTTGTCCTCGCGCCGCGCCAGGTCGAGGGCCTCTGCGCACCAGGGCCACCAGTCGACCGGGTTGTCGGCATGCTGCTGCAGGTAGGGGCTGGTGGCATCGCGCAGGCGGTGGGCGGTCATCGGGCATCCCTCGGCGAATCGAAGATCGACGTTACAAACCGGTCGTGCGCAGGTCGATCGCCAATCTGCAGGGTAATTCGAAACCGGGGCGCCGCGCCCGTTCAGCGGCGACCGACGATCGACCCGAGGATGCCGCGGATGATCTGGCGGCCAAGCGATGAGCCGATCGTTCTGGCAACCGACTTGGCCAATGTCTCGCCGACGCTCTGGGGTCTGCCCGACCGGCCGCGCGCCCCCCGCTCCTCGGCCTTGCGGCGTTGCTCCTCGGCCTTGGCCTGCGCGGCGGCCTCGGCCTCGCGCTGCCGAGTTTCGGCCAGTTCGGCCTCACGCCTGGCCAGCATCTCGTAGGCCGATTCCCGGTCCAGCGCAGTGCTGTAGGCGCTGGCCAACGGTGAACGCGCGATCAGTTCGGTTCGGCGCGCGGCATCGAGCGGACCGAACTGGGAGCGCGGCGGCGCCATCAGGGTCCGCTCCACCACCGACGGGACGCCCTTCTCGTCCAGCGTCGAGATCAACGCCTCGCCGACCCCGAGGGTGCCGATCACCTCCTCGGTATCAAACGCGGGATTCGGCCGGAAGGTCTCGGCCGCGGCCTTGACCGCCTTGCGGTCGCGCGGCGTGAAGGCCCGCAGGGCGTGCTGGATTCGGTTGCCGAGCTGACCGATGACTTCGTCGGGGACGTCGTTCGGATACTGGGTCACGAAGAACACGCCGACGCCTTTCGAGCGGATCAGGCGCACGACCTGGGTGATCTTCTCGAGCAGGGCCCTGGGCGCGTTGTCGAACAGCAGATGGGCCTCGTCGAAGAAGAACACCAGCCTTGGCAGGTCGGCATCGCCGCGTTCGGGGAGTTCTTCCATCAACTCCGACAGCAGCCACAACAGGAAGGTCGCGTAGATGCGCGGAGAGTGGTACAGGGTCGTCGCGTCGAGCAGGCTGATCACGCCGCGGCCGGAGAAATCGGTCTGCATCAGGTGTTCGACGCGGATCGCCGGTTCGCCGAAAAACCGGTCGCCGCCTGCCTCCTCGAGTACCAGCAGGCGGCGCAGGATCGCGGTGACGCTGGCCCTTGAGATCCGCCCGTAATCCCGCTCCAGCTCGCGCGCATTGTCCGCGGTCCAGTTGAGCATCGCGCGCAGGTCCTTGAGATCCAGCAACAGCAGGCCCTCGTCATCGGCGACACTGAAGGCGACCTGCATGACGCCTTCCTGGGTCTCGTTGAGCTCGAGCAGGTTGCTGAGCAGGGTCGGGCCCATCTCCGAGACCGTCGTGCGTACCGGATGGCCCTGTTCACCGAACACGTCCCAGAACACCGTCGGGTTGCCCTCGAACGGATGCTGGTCGATCGCGATGTAGGCCAGTCGTTCGTCGATCTTCGGGTGCGCTTTGCCGGGCCCCGCCAGCCCGGACAGGTCGCCCTTCACGTCGGCGGTGAACACCGGCACGCCGAGTCGCGAGAAGGACTCGGCCAGTACCTGCAGCGTGACGGTCTTGCCGGTGCCGGTCGCGCCGGTGATCAGTCCGTGGCGGTTGGCCATGCCGGCATTCAGGGTGATCTGTCGGCTGCCGTTACCGCCCAGCAGCACGTTGTTGTCGGTCATTTTCAGTGCTTCCTGTCTGTTCTGCGCGGCAGGTTAACCCAAGGCCGTTCCAGCGGCATCCGAATCGGCTGATCAGGGCGAGGCGCCGTATCGAGCCGCCGGGTGCGCTAAACTCTGCGGCCTCATCACGGCCCGGCGCGAGCCGGCTTGGTGCTATCGGAGGGAGAACCATGCGTTGGCGAGGCAGACGACAAAGCTCGAATATCGAAGACCGGCGCGGTGCCTCGCCGGTCGGCCTAGGCGGTATCGGCGGGGGCCGTGGTGGCGGCGGTGTGCTGCGCCTGTTGCCGCTTGCGTTCCGGTTTCTCGGCGTGAAAGGCACTATCGCGGTGGTCATCGCGCTGGTTGCGTACAGCTTTTTCTCCGGTGGCAACCTGGGTGGCCTGTTGGGTGGGCTGGCCGGCCCCGAGGTCGCAGAATCGCCGGCCACTCAGGGTCCGCCCGCAGACCAGAGCCCTGAAGAACAGGCCATGGTCGAGTTCGTCAGCGTCGTGCTGGCCGATACCGAAGACACCTGGCATGCGCTGTTCGAGCAGGACGGCAAGGCCTATCAGGAGCCCCGGCTGGTGCTCTACCGTGGTGCGGTCAACTCGGCCTGCGGGCTGGGGCAGGCGGCGATGGGTCCGTTCTACTGCCCAGCCGATCAGAAGGTCTACCTCGATCTCGGTTTTTTCGACGACCTCGCGCGCCGGCACGGCGCGCCGGGTGACTTCGCCCAGGCCTACGTGATCGCGCATGAGGTCGGGCATCATGTCCAGACGCTGCTCGGCATCTCGGCCAAGGTGCAACAGGCCAAGCGGCGGGTCGACGAGACGGCCGCGAATCGCCTGTCGGTCCGCCAGGAACTCCAGGCCGACTGCTACGCCGGCATCTGGGGGCACCATGCGCAACGCAGCCGGCAGCTGCTCGAGCAGGGCGACATCGAGGAGGGTCTGGCTGCGGCCAGTGCCATCGGTGATGACCGTTTGCAGCGCCAGGCTCGCGGCACGGTCTCACCCGAGTCGTTCACGCACGGCAGCTCGGCGCAACGCTCACGCTGGTTCCGGACCGGCCTGGAGCGGGGCACGCTGTCGGCCTGCGATACCTTTTCGGCGCAGCAGCTGTAGTGGGATTTCAAAGGATGCCGGTGATGGCTTTGTTCTTCGCGGACGATCGTAGACGCCGTTTGCGCTTTCCTGCGATGTCGATCACCGGTACCGGTCGACACCCGGGGCTCAAGCCTGTGCCCTGTCGGCACTTCGACGTGCGCGCAGTGGCCTGATGGGCGAGTGCCTGCGCCTCAAGAGGAACCACGACCGCCGGCTGCGTGCCGGCCACCTGTGGGTCTACTCGAATGAGGTCGACAACGAGGCGACCCCGCTCAAGGCATTCGAACCCGGCCAGACCGCGGCGGTCGAAAGCGCCCAGGGGAAATGGCTCGGGCTGGCCTACGTCAATCCGAATTCATTGATCTGTGCACGCATCGTGACGCGTCAGCGCGAGCGTGCCCTCGATCGCGGGTTGCTGGTACACCGGATCAAGGTGGCCCTGGCGTTACGCGAAAGGTTGTACCGAACGCCCAACTATCGTCTGTTGTTCAGCGAGGGCGACGCGCTGCCTGGTGTCATCGTCGATCGCTACGGTGATCATCTCGTCGTTCAGGTCACCACTGCGGGCATGGA
>JASFVZ010000173.1:0-5387 GCA_050049565.1 Chromatiaceae bacterium
TTCGGCGTCGCCCGCCTGCGGCAGTGCCGACTTGCATCGGCAGCAGCAACTGGCGTTGGTCGACACGGCGCTGGCGGTCGAACGCGTCGACGATCCCGGGGAACGTCTGGAGGATACCGACGAGCATCATCTGAGCTGATATGCGCTCAATTCAGCGCGGAGGGATGAAGAACTTCATGATCTTGGCGGAGGTTTCGCCATCGGCGACGATGGCGGCCGTCCACTTGGGTATCGCCTGAACCGCCCAGATGATGAACACGATCAGCACGATCTTCCGGCCGCGCGACATCGCCGCAAACCGTTCCATGAGCTCGCGGTCGGCCTGCTGTTTGTCGTGATCGCTCATAGCGTACCCCTCCGGTGCCTGCCGACATTGTCCCTGCCGGTCAGTCGATACCCAGATTAGCATCTCGGCGCGGCCTGTCCCGAGAGGCGGGTTGGCTGCCGTTTCGATCGGATGTGCTATTCGCCGGTCCGGGCCTGGCGGATCATCTCGTCGGCATGCCGGCGGGTCTGCTCGGTGATCGAGACGCCACCGAGCATGCGGGCGATCTCATCGACCCGGTCGGTTTCGGCCAGGGCGTCGATGCGGGTCTCGGTTGTCGCACCGTCGCTGCGCTTGACCACCCTGAGCTGTTGATGGGCCTGCGAGGCAACCTGTGGAAGGTGGGTCACGCACAGCACCTGACGTTCGTTGCCGAGGCGGCGCAACAGCTGCCCGACAATCTCCGCCGTGGCGCCGCCGATTCCGACGTCAACCTCGTCGAAGATGAGCGTCGGCACGCGGGCGCAGTTGGCCGTGGCGACCTGGATCGCGAGGCTGATCCGCGAGAGCTCGCCGCCTGAGGCCACGTCGTTCAGCGCGCCGGGCTTCTGGCCCGGATTCGCGGCCACCAGGAAGCTGATATGGTCGATGCCGTGCACGGTCGGGCGGCCGGGTCGTGGCGTGACGGCCACTTCGAACACGCCGCCCTGCATACCCAGTTCCTGCAGGCTTGCCGTGATCGTCCCGGCGAGCCGCGCCGCGGTCGCCGAGCGTGCGTCGCTCAGGGCGGCTGCCGCAGCGGCGTAGGCCTCGGCCGCCTGGTCACGGCCGGCCTCGAGTTGGGTCAGGGAATTGTCGGCATCGAGCAGGGTCGTGGCCTCCGCGCGCAAGGCGTCTCTCAGTCCGCCAAGTTCGCCGGGCGCGACGCGATGCTTGCGGGCCAGATCGTGCAGTCGCGACAGCTGGCCGTCGAGCTCGGCGAGCCGGGCCGGATCCGGCTCGAGTGCGCCTTCGTAGTGGCGCAGGTTGGTCGCGGCCTCGTCGATCTGTATTGCTGCGCTCTCGATCAATCCGCGGGTCTCGCCCAGCGCCGGGTCGATCGCCCCAAACCCTGCGAGCAACTGATCGACGTCGGCCAGCAGGCTGCGCATCGACGGGTCGCCCTCGGTCAATCGATCCAGTGCCAGTCCCGTGTCGGCGAGCAACTGCTCGGCATGCGCCAACCGATCGTGTTCGGCCTCGAGTCCCTTCACCTCGTCCGGTCCGCAGGGCAGGGCGTCGAGTTCGTCGAGCTGGAACTGCAGATAGTCGAGGCGCGCTGCGCGGTCGCTCGCTGCGCGACTGAGTTGTTCGTACTCGGCTGCGAGCGACTGCCACCGGCGATATTGCGCAGCGGTCGCTTCGACGAGCTGCTGCAGGTCGCCGTAGTCGTCCAGCAGCTGGCGTTGCACGGCGGCTTTCAGCAGTGACTGATGGGCATGCTGGCCATGGATGTCGACCAGCAGTTCGCCAAGCGATCGCAGCGTGCCCAACGTCGTCGGACTGCCGTTGACGTAGGCGCGGCTGCGGCCGTTGCGGTTCAGGACCCGGCGGACCAGGCAGCCGTCGTCATCGGCCAGATCGCGCTCGTCCAGCCAGCGGCGTATCTCGCTGTCGGCGGGCAGGTCGAAGCTGACGCCGATCTCCGCCTGCTCGGCCCCTTCGCGGATCAGGCCGCTGTCGGCCTTGTCGCCGAGCGCCAGCCCGAGCGCGTCGACCAGGATCGACTTGCCCGCGCCGGTCTCGCCGGTCATCGCCGTCATCCCCGGCTCGAAGTTGAGCTCGAGGCTCTTCACGATGACCAGGTTGCGAATCATGACGTGGCTTAGCATGGCTAGTGCTTCGGTAGCTCTCCCCAACCGAGCTTGGCGCGCAGCACGTCGAAGTGGTCATGGCCTACCGGGTGGAGAAGCCGCACCGGGGTGGGGTGCCGACTGATCTGGAGCCGTTCGCCTGCGGCCATCGTCAGATCGGCGGCACCGTCGCAGGTGATGCGGACGTCGGCCGGGTCGGTGCGGCCGCAAACCGAGATCTCGATCGTGCAGTCGGCCCCGACCACGATCGGTCGATTACTCAGGGTGTGCGGGCAGATCGGCACCAGCGCGATCGCGGCAAGATCGGGGGTTATCAAGGGCCCTCCGCCGGACAGGGCGTAGGCGGTGGATCCGGTGGGTGTCGAGACGATGATGCCGTCCGAGCGTTGGGTGTAGACGAAACGGCCGTCTATCCAGGTCTCGAACTCGATCATCCGGGCGATATTCCATTTGTGCAGCACGACGTCGTTCAGTGCGAGCTGCAGCTCGCCGGCGCCGATCCGCGCACCGAGCAGGAAACGCTCCTCGGCGTCGTAGCGTCCGTCGAGAACGGCCCCCAGCGCGGCATGGATGTCGGCGGGCGTGATGTCGACCAGGAAGCCCAGTCGCCCGAGGTTGACGCCGAGGATCGGCACCTCCTGGTTGGCGAGTTCCCGCGCCGCGCTGAGCAGCGTGCCGTCGCCGCCGACGACGATGGCCAGATCACAGGTGCAGGCAAGGTCGCTGACGTCCCGACCAGCCGGCAGGCCCAACAGGCGGGCGGTCTGCGAATCCGGCATCAGGGTCAGTCCGCGGGTCTCGAGCAGATCCCGTACCCGATGCAGGACGTCGACCAGCCGGTCGCTGTCATCCGGCTTGGCGATCACGGCCACGTGACGAAAGGCGTTGCTCGCACGGTTCACGCAGTCAGTCCATCAACCCGGTCGATACAGAGACCTGAAACTAGCATGCGGCCCTCAGACCGCCAAGGCGTGCCCGGTCGCTTGACACCGAAAAAAGCGCCTCCACATAATCTCAAAAGAACTCAGTGTGTTGCAGCGTGTCGCATAGTGTGACGCAAGGTGACGCCGGAAAACTTAAGCAGTGTCAGAAACCCAGCCCGACCAGGTGCTCAGTGACCGCGCCCAGCACTTCCTGAAGGTGCTGATCGAGCGCTATATCCGCGACGGGCATCCCGTCGGGTCGCGCACCCTGGCGAAGGACGCCGGTCTGGATCTCAGCCCGGCAACCATCCGAAACGTCATGGCGGATCTCGAGGACCTGGGTTTCGTCGCCTCGCCGCATACCTCGGCCGGCCGGATACCGACCGCGTCGGGCTATCGGCTGTTCGTCGATTCCCTGCTGTCTCTGCAGCCGCTGGACATGTCGCTGATGAGCCAGGTCGAGCAACAGCTGGCCCGGCGCGGCGAGCCGTCGAGCCTGGTCGATTCGGCGTCGAAGGTGTTGTCGAGCCTGACCCACCTGGCGGGCATCGTGATGGTCCCCAAGCACAACCAGGTCACGGTCAAGCAGATCGAGTTCATCCCCTTGTCCGACGTCCGTGTCCTGACGGTGCTGGTGACGTCGGCCGGTGAGATCTACAACCGGATCATAGAGACCTCCCGGGTATTCAGCCGCTCGGAGCTCGAGCAGCTCAGCAACTATGTCACCCAGCACTACGGCGGCGGCGATCTGCAGTCGATCCGAAGCCAGGTGTTGCGCGAGATGCAGGAGACCAAGCGCAATCTCGATGCGCTGATGGTCGAGGCATTGGAGATCGCCAGCGCGACCTTCGCCGACGAGGGGGAAGGCGATTCCGGAGGCAGTGATTTCGTCGTCGCGGGGCAGACCAACCTGATGGACTTCGACGAACTGGCGCAGATGGACAGCCTGCGGTCCCTGTTCGACGCCTTCACCGAGAAACAGGAGATCCTGCATCTGCTCGACCGCAGCCTCGAGGCCGACGGTGTGCAGATCTTCATCGGTGAGGAATCCGGCTACACGACCCTGAAAGACTGCTCGGTGATCACCGCACCCTACGAGGTCGATGCCGAAGTGGTCGGCGTACTCGGCGTGATCGGGCCGACCCGTATTGCCTACGATCGGGTGATCCCGATCGTCGACATCACCGCCAGGATCCTCGGCAGCGCGCTGTCGCCGCGTTGAGCGGGACAGGCGCCGCGCGCGCGTCACCCCCTTGAAAAATACCCAACCGGTCGCCATGTCGGTGACTGGACCCGGGCGCGATCTGCCGCGCCCTTTGAAAAATATTACTAGTCAGTAGCTTGCAAGAGGTTTTGATGAGCGAACATCAAGAACGTCCCGCGCCGAAGTCATCGGATCAGGCACCGCAGGCCGAAGTCGTCGACGAGGCGAGCTTCGACGACGGCGCCGCGGAGATGGAGGCAGACAGTGAGGTTGCCGAGCAGTCGGCGGAGGATCTGTCGGCACTTCTCGAGCAGGCGAGGGCCAAGGCCGACGAGCACTACGAGCAGATGGTGCGGGCACATGCCGAGCTCGACAACCTCAAGAAGCGCCATGCGCGCGATCTCGAGAACGCCCACAAGTTCGCCCTCGACAAGTTCGTCGCCGATCTACTCGGCGTCTGGGACAGCCTGGAGCTCGGACGGAACGCGGCCCGTGACGAGGCCGCGGACGTGGAGAAGCTGCGCGAGGGCACCGAACTGACGTTGAAGATGCTGGGCGACGTCATGGCCAGGTTCGGTGTCGAGCAACTCGATCCGCTGGATCAGCCGTTTGACCCCGAGTACCACCAGGCGATGTCGATGCAGCCGCGTTCGGACGTTCCGCCAAACACGGTCGTGGCCGTCGTGCAGAAAGGCTATCGGCTGAACGGCCGGCTGGTGCGCCCGGCAATGGTCATGGTGTCGCAGGCAGCCGGCGACTGACCCCTGTGCGGGGCTTGCAATCGGGCGGTCACGGCCCCATTTAACCAACAGCTTCAAAAATCCACCGAGATTCGGAGAACAACATCATGGGTAAGATCATCGGTATCGACCTCGGCACCACCAACTCCTGCGTGGCGGTCATGGAGGGCGACAAGGCCAAGGTCATCGAGAACAGCGAGGGAGATCGCACGACACCGTCGATCATTGCCTACACCGGTGACGGTGAGGTGCTCGTCGGCCAGAGCGCGAAGCGTCAGGCGGTCACCAACCCGCAAAACACGCTGTTTGCGATCAAGCGCCTGATCGGCCGCCGGTTTGGCGACGACGTCGTCAAGCGCGACCAGGACATCGTCCCGTACAAGATCGTCGCGGCCGACAACG
>JASFVZ010000174.1:0-5348 GCA_050049565.1 Chromatiaceae bacterium
TCTGCTCGATGAGTCGCTGGCGACCGACAGCCGTTTGGCGGACATGGTCGGCGCTGCATCGACCGTGGTCCATTTTCCGGCCGGCGAACAGCTCGATGAATCCGACGGTTTCGTGCCGCGTAAGCCGTTGCCGGCGGCCGAACCGGCCGCCAGCAGCTCCGGTGAAAGGGTCAGAGTGCCTTCCGATGCACTCGACCAGATGGTCAACAACGCCGGCGAGGTGAGCATCTACCGGGCCCGTCTCGAACAGCAGAACACCACCTTCGCGTTCAACCTTGGCGAGCTGCAGCAGACCACCGATCGTCTGCGCAGCCAGCTTCGCGACCTCGAGCTCGAGACCGAGGCCCAGATCCTGTCGCGCCACGAACGCGAGGGTGAGAGCCGTTCCGATTTCGATCCGCTGGAGCTCGACCGCTACTCGACGATCCAGCAGCTGTCGCGAGCGCTGTCCGAGACGGTCGAAGACCTCTCGAACCTCGGCAACTCGCTCAATGAACTGAGCCGCGACACCGACACGCTGCTGCTACAGCAGGCTCGTGTCACCACGGATCTGCAGGACAGTCTTTTGCGGACCCGCATGGTCAAGTTCGCGAGCCGTGTGCCGCGCCTCGAACGCGTCGTGCGCCAGACCGCACACGGCCTGGGCAAGCAGGCCGCATTGAAGGTGGTCGGCGGGCACGAGGACATGGACCGCGCAATCCTCGAACGGATGATGGGGCCGCTGGAGCACCTGTTGCGCAACGCGGTGTCGCACGGAATAGAGGACAGCAACACCCGGCTGGCCAACGGCAAGCCGGAGCAGGGCAGTATCACCCTGGGCCTGGCCCGCGAAGGTGCCGATATCGTCCTGACACTGGCGGACGATGGTGCCGGCCTGGATCGTGCGCGCATCCGTGCCAAGGCGGTCGACCGTGGCCTGCTCGAGCCGGACGCCACGGTGGATGACGATCAGCTCTACCAGATGATCCTCCAGCCGGGTTTCTCGACCGCCGAGGAACTGTCTCAGGTGGCCGGTCGCGGTGTCGGCATGGACGTCGTTCTGACTGAGGTGAAGCAACTCGGCGGTACGCTCAATATCAACTCGGAGCCCGGCAAGGGATCGGGATTCACGATTCGCCTGCCGTTCACCCTGGCCATCACCGACTCGCTGCTCATCAACATGGGTGACGAGATCTATGCCGTCCCGCACAGCAGCATGGATGGCGTCGTGCGGGTGACCCTCGACGAACTGCGGGCGCTGTATGCCGGTGACCGGGAGGTGTTCACGTACGCCGACCGCGACTATGTCGTGCGCTATCTCGGCACCCTGCTCGGCACCCATGCGCCGAGTCTTCCCGAAGGCCAGCGCTGGTTGCCGTTGCTGCTGGTGCGCTCCGGTGAGCACCGGGTCGCCATCCAGGTCGACGGCCTGCTCGGTAATCGGCAGATCGTCGTCAAGTCGGTCGGTGCCCAACTCAGCAAGGTGCAGTGGTTCACCGGTGGGACGATCCTGGCCGATGGCCAGATTGCGCTGATCCTGGACGTCAACAGCCTGGTCCGACGCGACATCAGCCAGCTCGCGAAGGCCATGACGTCGGTCGAAGAACCGGCAGCGAAGGGCGTCACCGTGATGGTCGTCGACGACTCCATCACCGTCCGCAAGGTGACCAGTCGACTGCTCGAACGGCATAACATGCAGGTGGTCACGGCCAAGGACGGGGTCGATGCAGTGACGCAGTTGCAGGAATACCGCCCCGACGTGATGTTGCTGGATATCGAGATGCCGCGTATGGATGGCTACGAGCTGGCGCGCCACATGCGTAGCACGCCGGAGCTCAGTGACATTCCGATCATCATGATCACCTCACGCAGCGGGGAAAAACACCGCGATCGGGCATTCGAGCTCGGCGTCAGGCGATACCTCGGCAAACCGTATCAGGAAGCGGATCTGCTCGAGAACATCTACACCGTGCTGGCGGAATCCGCATTGTGAGCCTGGGTCCGACCGACATTCGCTGCATGCTGATCCCGTTGCACGAGCGGCGTCTGCTGCTGCCCAACGCGGCGGTTGCCGAGATCATCGGCTACCGGGATCCGGAGGTGATCGCGGACGCCGGCGCGGGTGTCCAGGGAACCGTCAGTTGGCGCCAGCGCGAGGTGCCGGTGATCGATTTCGAACGCTTGATGGGCGCAGGCGAGCGGCCGCCCGGTATCCGGCAGCGCATTGCGGTCTGTCATGTCTTGACCACGGACGGAGGCTGGCCGCTGATCGGACTCGTCTCGCAGGGCATCCCGCGCCTGCTGCGACTGACTCGCAATACCATCCAGCAGGCGACCGGCGGGCCGCACGGCGACTCGGCGATCCAGATGCGCATCACGGTTGGCGGCGAGACCCTGGTGGTGCCGGATTTCAACTTCCTGCAGGCCCGCCTCGGATCCGATTGGCCACAGAGTCAGTCGCGGAAGTCGCCCCAAAGCGCCTGAATCGTCGACAGCGCTGCCAGTGGCGCCGTCTCGGTGCGCAACACCCGTGGGCCCAGTCGCACGGCCAGGAAGCCGGCTTCGACCGCCTGTGCGCGTTCGCCGGCAGCCAGCCCCCCTTCCGGTCCGACCAGCAGGTTCACCGGTTCATCCGGCCTTGGAGCCGTCGCGAGGCTCTGGCGCGCCTGGTGGTCCAGCAGCAGCCCCGAACCGCAAGACGCGATCCAGCCCGCCAGGCCGCCGATCGGGTTGACTGCCGGCAGCCGCCTGCGCCCGCATTGCTCGCAGGCAGCGATGGCGATCCCCTGCCAGTGCGCGAAGCGTCGGGCCGCGCGGTCGCCATCCAGTTGCACCACCGTCCGCTCGGTCCGCAGCGGCGTGATGGCCGTGACGCCCAGTTCGACGGACTTCTGGATCGCGAAGTCCATCCGCTCACCCCGCGAGATGCCGATGCCGAGATGCACCTCCAGCCTCGGCGGGCCTTCTTCGCCGAGCAGGCCGGTCGTGCGTGCATAGGTGCCACGGCGGTCCGACCGGGTGATCTCGGCCTGCCAGTCGCGGCCGTCGCCGTTGAACAGGGTCAGGGCCTGGCCCGGCCGCAGCCGGAGCACCTGCTGGACATGGCGTGCGGCGCGCGGGTCCAATTCGATCTCCCGGCGTTCGGCCAACGGCTGGTCGGTGTAGATGCGGGAGACGCGCATGCAGCGTTAGACGGTGTCGGTCAGGCGGGCGTGGACAGCCGGAGGTTGTCCCAGATCGCGAGCGTCGGCCCGGCCTGGTTCATCGTGTAGAAGTGGAGGCCGGGTGCGCCCTGCGCCAGCAGTTGCTCGCACAGCCCGCTCACGACGTCTATGCCGAAGGCGACGATGCTCTCGGTGTCGTCGCCGAAACCTTCCAGGCGTTTGCGCAGCCAGCGCGGGATCTCAGCGCCACAGGCATCCGAGAAGCGCACGAGATTGCTGAAATTGGTGATCGGCATAATCCCCGGCACGATCGGGATGTCGATGCCACGGGCGTCGCAGGCCTCGACGAACTGGGCGTAGGCGTCGGCGTTGTAGAAATACTGCGTGATCGCCGAGTCTGCGCCGGCTGCGACCTTGCGCTCGAAGTTCTCGATATCCTGTCTGAAACCGGGCGCCTGCGGATGCATCTCGGGATACGCCGCGACCTCGATCTTGAATTTCTGGCCAAAGCGCTCCCGGATCAATGCGACCAGTTCGTTGGCATGCGCGAGTTCACCGATAGCGCCGGCCCCGGAGCCCGAGGGCAGGTCGCCGCGCAGGGCGACGATTCGATCGATCGCCTGGTCGGCGTAGTGCTGCAGTATGCCGGTGATGTCGGTGCGGCTGCTGCCGATGCACGAAAGATGCGGCGCCGCCGCGATGCCTTGCTCGCGAAGCCAGCCGACGGTCGCGAAGGTGTTGGGCTGGGTCGAGCCGCCCGCACCATAGGTCACCGAAAAGTAGGCCGGCTGCCGGGTGTTGAGCTGACGCACGGTCTCGCGCAGCCTGGCGATCCCGGCATCCGTCTTGGGCGGGAACAACTCGAAACTGAATAGCGCTGGATGATCCTGGTGGGTCGCCATGGTGCTCTCCGAGGGCTGTCTGTTGCCGTCGGGCGGACGCGCCCGGGTGCCGCCGGCACCCGGACCCGCCGCCCAGAGGCTCAGTAGCGGTAGTAGTCGGCCTTGTAGGGGCCGTCGACGGGGACCCCGATATAGTCTGCCTGCGACTGGGTGAGCTTGGTCAGTTTGGCGCCGATCTTCTCCAGATGCAGGCGTGCGACCTCTTCGTCCAGGTGTTTGGGTAGCACGTAGACGCCGATCGGATACTCGTCGGTGCGGGTGAACAGCTCGATCTGGGCCAGCACCTGGTTGGTGAAGGAATTGGACATCACGAAGCTCGGGTGGCCGGTCGCGCAGCCGAGGTTCACCAGACGACCCTCGGCCAGCATGATGATGCGTTTGCCGTCCGGGAAGACGACATGGTCGACCTGCGGCTTGATGTTCTCCCACTCGTACTGTTGCAGTCCGGCGATATCGATCTCGTTATCGAAGTGACCGATGTTGCAGACGATCGCCTGGTCCTTCATCGCCCGCATGTGCTCATGGCGAATGATGTCCTTGTTGCCGGTTGCCGTGACGAAGATGTCGGCGATCGGCGCAGCGTCCTCGATCGTGACGACCCGGAAGCCCTCCATCGCCGCCTGCAGTGCGCAGATCGGATCGACCTCGGTGACCCAGACCGTCGCGCCCAGACCCCGCAGGGACTGTGCCGAGCCTTTACCGACGTCGCCATACCCGCAGACCAGGGCGATCTTGCCGGCAATCATCACGTCGGTGGCGCGCTTGATACCGTCGACCAACGACTCGCGACAGCCGTACAGGTTGTCGAATTTCGATTTGGTGACCGAGTCGTTGACGTTCATGCCTGGGAACAACAGTTTGCCGTCGCGAAACATCTCGTAGAGCCGATGGACGCCGGTCGTCGTCTCCTCCGTGACGCCCCTGATCGATTCCGCCATCCGGTGGTAGCGCTTCGGGTCCTCGGCCAGGCTGCGTTCCAGCACGCCAAGAATCACTTTCCACTCTTCCGGGTCGTCCGCCTGCGCGGCCGGTACGGCACCTGCGTCGGCGTATTCGACGCCTTTGTGGACCAGCAGGGTCGCATCCCCGCCGTCGTCGAGGATCATGTTCGGTGACTCGCCACCGGGCCAGTTCAGTACCTGCTCGGTACACCACCAGTACTCCTCCAGACTCTCCCCCTTCCAGGCGTAGACCGGAATACCGGCTGCCGCGACTGCCGCGGCTGCGTGGTCCTGGGTGGAGAAGATGTTGCAGGAGCACCAGCGAACCTGTGCCCCGAGCTCGACCAGTGTCTCGATCAACA
>JASFVZ010000175.1:0-5334 GCA_050049565.1 Chromatiaceae bacterium
TATCGGGATACCAGGAACTTCATCGGCAGAGGTCTCCTCAGTAGACGCGCTCTTTCGGGGGGAAGGCCTCGACCGTCAGAGGCTTGGTTCGGACCGGTTTGTAGTCCATGCGATCGCCCTCGCGGGAATAGAGGCTGTGCTTCATCCAGTTCTCGTCGTCGCGCTTCGGGAAGTCCGGTCGTGAATGGGCCCCGCGGCTTTCCTGCCGCTTGAGTGCCGAACAGGCAATCGACAGTCCCGAATCGATCAGGTTTTCGAGCTCCAGCGCTTCGATCCGGGCGGTATTGAAGACCTTTGAGTGGTCATCGAGTCGCACGTCGGGCAGTTGTGCGCGCAGTCCCTTCAGCTTTTCCACGCCCTCGGACATGATCTCCTCGGTGCGGAAAACGCCGGCATGGTCTTCCATGGTCTTGCGGAATTCGTCACGCAGCTCCCGGACCTTGATGCCGTCGCCTTTTTCGTCCCAGCGGGTCAGGCGCGACATCGCCTTGTCGGCACTGGCCTCGTTCCATGGCCGGTGGTTCTTCTCCTCCTTCAGGAACTCAATGACGTCGAGCCCGGCGGCGCGGCCGAATACCAGGATATCCAGCAAAGAGTTACCGCCGAGCCGGTTGGCGCCATGGACCGACACGCAGGCGCATTCGCCCGCGGCGTAAAGGCCCGGCACCACCTCCTCACCGGTCCCCTCCGGCGCGATCACCCGACCGTAGGGATCAGTCGGGATGCCGCCCATCGCATAGTGAGCCGTCGGGAATACCGGCAGCGGCTCCTTCGCCGCGTCGACGCCGGCAAAGATCTGACCGCTCTCACGGATGCCCGGCAGCCGTTTGCTGACGATGTCTTCGCCCAGGTGGTCGACCTTCAGCATGACGTGGTCGGCGTTCGGACCGCAGCCGCGGCCTTCCTTGACCTCGGTGACGATCGCGCGGGATACCACGTCACGGCTGGCCAGGTCTTTCGCATTCGGTGCGTAGCGCTCCATGAAACGCTCGCCGTCCTTGTTGATCAGATAGCCGCCCTCACCACGCACACCCTCGGTGATCAGCATGCCCTTGCCGGCGATTCCGGTCGGGTGGAACTGATAGAACTCCATGTCCATGAGCGGGATACCGGCCCGCAACGCCATGGCGGTGCCGTCCCCGGTGTTGATGTGGGCATTCGACGTCGTCCGGAAGACCTGACCGCACCCGCCGGTCGCCAGCACGGTAGCCCGGGCCTCGATCATCAGCGGCTCACCCGTCTCGATCTCCAGGACCAAAGCGCCGAGGATGGCACCGTCATCGTCCTGGATCAGGTCGATCGCGAAGTACTCGTCGAAAAAGTGCGTTCTCGCGCGGACGTTCTGCTGATACAGCGCATGCAGAATCGCGTGACCCGTACGGTCGGCGGCGGCGCAGGTGCGGGCCGCCTGGGCACCGCCGAAATCCTGCGACTGACCGCCGAAAGCGCGTTGATAGATCTTGCCGTTATCGAGTCGCGAGAACGGCACACCGTTGTGTTCCAACTCGTAAACGGTAGGAATGGCTTCCCGGCACATGAACTCGATGGCGTCCTGGTCACCGAGATAATCCGAGCCCTTTACGGTATCGAACATGTGCCAGTGCCAGTTGTCCGGCAGGACGTTCGCCAGCGCGGCGTTCACCCCCCCCTGCGCGGCCACCGTATGCGACCGCGTCGGGAAGACTTTCGATACGACGGCAACACGGGCATCGGTGTCCGCCAGTTGAATGGCCGCGTTGAGCCCGGCGCCGCCGGCGCCGATGATCAACGCGTCGAAACGTCGTTTGCTTACAGCCATAGTTTGTAGAGTCTTGTTTTGATGTTTTCGGACGCTTGGCTCATGCGAGCCGCGCGAGTATCAGGGCCTGCGCAGACCACAGTCCCAGGGCAACGAGCAGGAGCGCGATGCCACCGAGCAGTGCAGCACGCGGTGCGATCGGATGCACATAATCGATCAACACATCACGCACCCCGATCCAGGCGTGCATGAGCACACTGACCACGAACAAAAGCATGGCCACGCTGACGACCGGGCTCCCGAGCCAGGCCCGCCACGCCGCATAGTCGGCGGGTGCCGCGGTGGTCAGGACGACCAACAGGTACAAGGTGAACAGCCCGATGTAGATCGCGGTGAGCCGTTGGATTGCCCAGGCCTTGAGCCCTGACGCCTTGCGACTCACAGCACACCTCCCGCCAGAAGCAGCCCGAGGATGGGCCCGGCCACGACGACGCCCAACGCGCTCTGGCGGGCGATGCCCTTCTCGACGCCGAGGTCGACGTCGATCAGGAGGTAGCGGATACCGGCCAGCAGGTGATGCATCAGCGACCACATCAGCAGAAAAACGAAAACGAAGCCGAACAAGCCCTGAAGCGATTCTGCTGCCGCGGCATACCCGGACGGTCCACTGAGCGACTGGTCGAGCAGGTAGATCAGGTACGGCAGGGCGAGAAACATGAAAACGCCGGTTGCCCGGTGAATGATCGACATGATGCCGCCGATCGGTAGCTTGATCTTCAGCAGGTCCAGGTGGACCGGCCGGCGCGTGGTTGAATGCATAACTCTCTGTTTTTTGTCTGGGTGAGCGACTATTAATAGCGCATTGTTGGCAGTTTGACCGGCGATTCAAGAATTTGTACGGACGACCGTCCTAGTCGTCGTGTTGCAATGCAGCAAATTTCCCGAGAATTCGGTCATTTACGTGCAGACCATCCCGCAAGCGTCGCCTAAATATTTATTTTTTTTGACCCTTTTCGGCCGCTGTCGATCTCAGTTTCCCGACCGACGGGCCCGCCTTCAAGTGCTTCTGACAGTGCAAGCAGCTGCAGCTGCAGGCGGCTCCTCCCCCGCCATTCGTTGCGCTCTAGCCGATAGGCCGCATGGATCACCGGCGGCAGTTCGGGCATCGCCTCGACGCCGTTGAACGCAATGCCATCGAGCACCCGTTCCGTACCACGGGGGCGCAGTTGGACCTTCCAGTGCTTATCGCCGACGATGCGGTTGTCGACGACCTCGAACACACCGTCGAACACGGGTTCCTCGAAGCCCTGCCCCCAGGGACCCCCCTCGGCAATCGACTCCGCGGTCTGCAGATCGAGTCTCTCGACGGGAAGCTCCCCGTCAGAGCGGATCTCGGCCTTGAGGTCAGCAGGGTTCAGGCGATGCCGCACGACGGCATCGAATGTCTCGGCAAAGGTGCCCAGATCAGCGCGGCGCAGGCTTAGGCCGGCGGCCATCGCATGCCCGCCGAACCTGCTCAAAATGTTCGGCTGGCGCACGGCGATTTCGTCCAGGGTGTCGCGGATATGCAGCCCCGGGATCGACCGGGCCGACCCCTTGAGCTGATCCTCTCCGTCGTCCGCGAAGATGATCACAGGCCGATGCAGTTTTTCCTTCACCCGGGAAGCCAGGATCCCGATCACACCCTGATGCCAACCCGGGCGATGCAGGCAGACGCCCCAGGGCTGGGCCGCCTCGTCGAAGAGGTCCCGGTCACTCAGCATCTGTTCGGCCTCACGCTTCATCTCGTTTTCGATCTTGCGCCTGGCCCGGTTCAGCTGGTCGAGTCGGTCGGCCAGTTGGCGCGCCTCGATCTCGCTGTCGCTCAACAGGCAACGAATGCCGATGCTCATATCGTCGAGTCGTCCGGCGGCGTTCAGGCGGGGGCCGGCGAAAAACGCCATGTCGACCGCGCGCGAGCTGGCCGGGTCGCGACCGGCAACCCGCAGCAGTGCCGCCACGCCGGGGCGGCAGCGGCCGGCGCGAATCCGCGCCAGCCCCTGGTGCACCAGGATACGGTTGTTCCTGTCGAGCGGTACCACATCGGCTACCGTCCCAAGGGCGACCAGGTCCAGATAGTCGGCCATGTTCGGAGGACCCTTACGCGCGCCTTCGAACCATCCGATCTCGCGCAGATGACCGCGCAACGCGACCATGACATAGAAGATCACGCCAACACCGGCCAGCGCCTTCGACGGAAACCCGCAGCCCGGTGCATTCGGGTTGACCAGCGCATCAGCGGCAGGCAGTTCGTCACCGGCCAGGTGATGATCCGTCACCAGGACCTTCCAGCCCAGTGCCCTGGCGGCCGCGACACCCGCGACACTGGAGACTCCGTTGTCCACGGTGATCAGCAGATCCGGTCGGAAATCGCGCGCCACCTCAACGATCTCCGGCGTCAACCCATACCCGAATTCGAAACGGTTGGGCACCAGGAAGTCGACATCGCGATGCCCCATGGCCTTGAGGGCCCGCACCGCTACTGCACAACTGGTCGCACCATCGGCATCGAAATCACCAACGACCAGGATCCGCTGTCCGCGCGCCATGGCGTCGCTGAGCAGACGGACCGCCGCATCCATGCCATTGAGCCCCGAGGGCGGCAGCAGGCGGTCGAGCCCGCGATCGAGTTCCGCTGCGCTATGCACACCGCGCGCCCGGTAGATGCCCCACAGCAGCGGATCGAGGCCCGGTGGCACGGGCGGGGCATCGAGCTCGTCGATTCGATGGCGAACGATGCGCGGTTTCATGGGCTGGTGAAGCACTCCCGGTTGACAGTCTGTGTCCCGCGGTTGACCCTGATGCAGGTGCCCTGCCCAGCGATCAACGCGGCATTCACAGGATCCTGTGGCGTTGTTGTACGCGGCTGCGTCCCTCGCTGCAGGTCCTGCTGAACGATAGTGAGATCGGGGACAGGACACCAGACCCCACGAACAACGGACGGACGGCACGATCCACTCACCGAACTGGCAATCTGAAGACCAATGCGGCTATGTGCTGCAGCGGCCCGGTGTCGACATCTGGCGCGTCGGGCTCCCCGACGGCGAGATCCAGAAGACGGCGCACGACGCCCGCGACAAGCTGTTGCGGCGCTATCTCCGACTGGCGCCGCACGATCCGCTGCCGATGGGGCGAAGCCGCCACGGCAAACCGTTCCTGGCTGCGGGTGTCGGACCGCTCGATTTCAACCTGTCGCATACCCAGGGGATGGCATTGCTGGCCGTTTCCGGTGAGGGCTCGGTCGGCATCGACATCGAGCGGATTCGACCGATCCGTGATCCTGTTCGCATCGCACAGCGGGTCTGGCCGGACGCTGCCGTCCGCCGGCTTGTCGAACAGCCTGAAGGCGAGCAACAGCAGGCCTTTTTTGCCGAGTGGACGCGATTCGAGGCCTGTCAAAAAGCGCTCGGCAGGGGTGTCTTCGATCCCCATGTCGACCCCGCAGGCCTGCGCACCCGCCTGTTCTCTCCGGCCCCCGGCTATGCCAGCTGCCTGGCGGTCGTCGGGACCGAGTGGCCTGCGCTTCAGTTCTTCGATTTCCGGTCGCCATGAAGGCG
>JASFVZ010000176.1:0-5332 GCA_050049565.1 Chromatiaceae bacterium
CCTGGGCCGGCCGCGCAGTCAGCCGGGCGCGCTGCTGCGCATGATGCTGCCGGCGGCGACGCTGAGTGCGTTTCTGAACAACACGCCCGTCGTTGCGGTGTTCGTCCCGGCCGTCTCGGCCTGGGCCCGCCGCAACCGACTGAGTCTGTCCAAGCTGTTGATCCCGTTGAGCTATGCCAGCATCGCCGGCGGGACCTGCACCCTGATCGGCACCAGCACCAATCTGGTCGTGAACGGTCTGCTGATCGAGCACACCGAGACGGCCGGGCTGGCGATGTTCGACCTTGCATGGATCGGACTACCGGTCACGGTCGGCGTGCTGCTGTTCCTGTTGGTGTTCGGCCCGCGGCTGCTGCCCGACCGGGTCGCGCCGCTGCGCCACGGCGACAGTCTGCGCGAGTACATGGCGGAACTGATCGTCGAGCCAGGCAGCCCACTGCATGGGAAGCGGATCGAGGAGGCCGGTCTGCGTGCCTTGCCCGGGGTGTTCCTCGCCGAGATCGAACGCGATGGGCAGAGTCTGCCCGCGGTCGGTCCGACGGAGCGACTGCAGGTCAACGACCGGCTGATATTCGTCGGCGCGATCGAGTCGGTGGTCGACCTGCACCGGGTCCGCGGCCTGGCGCCGGCGACGGCTCAGGTGCACAAGATCGGTGGGGAGCGCCGGGACCGGGCGTTTTTCGAGGCCGTGGTGTCGGACAGTTGTCCGGTCGTCGGCAAGACCGTCAAGGAGGGCCGATTCCGAACCCGCTACCAGGCCGCCATCATTGCCGTGGCGCGCAACGGCGAGCGCCTGCGCGGCAAGATTGGCGACATGGTGTTACGCACCGGCGATACGCTGCTGCTCGAGGCCAGGCCGGCCTTTCTCGAGCGCCACGGACGATCACGTGACTTTCTTCTGGTCAGCGAGGTCGGCGGCTTTCATCCCCCGGACCATGCGCGTGCGCCGCTCGCTTTGGCGATCTGCCTGGCGATGGTCCTGGCCGCGGCCTCGGGTCTTCTCAGCATGCTCGAGGCGGCGCTGGTCGCGGCCGGCATGATGATCGTGACCGGGTGCACGAGCGGCCGGGTCGCCCGGCAGGCGCCGGATTGGCAGGTGCTGGTCGTCATCGCCACCTCATTCGGGATCGGGGCGGCCCTGCAGAAAAGCGGTGCTGCAGCGCTGTTTGCCGGCCAACTGGTCGGGCTGGCCGGTGGAGCACCGATGATCACCCTGATCATTGTGTTCGTCCTGACCGCCCTGCTGTCGGCCGTCGCGACCAACAATGTCGCCGCGGTGCTGGCATTCCCGGTCGCACTGGCCGCGGCCGGCGATATGGGACTCAGTGTCCTGCCGTTTGCGATCACTATCATGATCGCCGCCTCGGCAAGCTTCGCGACACCGATCGGGTACCAGACCAATCTGATGGTCTACAACGCCGGCGGGTACCGGTTTGCGGACTATCTGCGCGCCGGTTTGCCGCTGACCCTGTTGGTCGGTCTGATCACGGTGCTCGTGGTGCCATTGGTCTGGCCCTTCTGACGGTTACCGGTTCGAGTGGCTCTGAGCAGCCAAGCCGGCTAGGATTCGAACAGTCCTGCCACCGGACGCCCCGCCTTAACCTGCGATATGCCTAGTCGTCGCGACTTCAACCAGATGCTGCTGGTCGTCATTGGCCACGTCGTACTTCTGAGCTGGTCGCTGCGGCTGGTCGCACCGCCGGAGAACATCTCGTTGATGTGGCTGCCGGATGGCTTTCTGCTCGGTTGCCTGGTGTTGCTGCCGATGCGTCTCTGGCCATGGGTGGTCGGCCTGATCGCCTTGGTGACCTTCGGCTACGAGACGACCTTCACCGACCGGCCGGGCGGCATGATCAGCGGGTTCCTTGTCGCCAACATGATCGCGAGCGTGGGCGGCGCCGTGGTGGTTCGCGGTTTCTGCGGCGGCCGCGATGGCTTCACCGCCTACCGCCATCTCGCGATCTTTCTGCTGCTGTGCATCCTGGCTCTGCCTGCCCTGGGTGCGCTGCTCGCCGCCTACACGGTCAGTCTCTTTGCCGATGATGCACAGGCTTGGGATACCTACCGCGCGTGGTGGGCATCCGCGGGTCTAGGCATCCTGATCGTCGCCCCACTCGTGATCGCCATCGCCCGGGGCATACGCTCCGGTTTCTGGGCCAATCGTCAGCAGCTCGCACTGCACCTGCTGATCCTGTTCGGTCTGCTGCTGAGTGCCGGGCTGCCGGCATTCTTCGAGGCCCATAAAGCGGGCTACGAACACCTGCTGATCGTCGTGAGTCTGCCGCTGTTGATCCTGGCTGCGCTGATTGCCGGTCTCTGGGGCGCGATCAGTGCGGGTTCCCTGTTGGCGGTGGTCTCGGTGCAGCTGATGGCCCTGGGCCACTACCCGCTGTTCGATACCGGGCATTCGCTGGCCGAGAACGTGGTCGAACTCCAGCTTCACCTGTCCTCGGTGATCGTTGCGTCCCTGTTCATCGGCCTGGCTGTCTTCAAGCTGCAGCTGTCTCGTGATGCGCTTGCCGAATCCTCGATGCGCTACCAGGCGATCTTCGATCATTCGCCCATCGCCCTGCTCGAACAGGACTTTTCGGCCATCAAGCGCTACCTGGACGAACGTCTGCCACAGCCCGGGCTGGCGTTGTCGGTCTGGTTTGATCAGCATCCGGACGAGGTCACTCGCTGCAGCGAGTTGGCGCGCATCGTCTCGGTGAACAGCGGTGCGGGCCAGGTCTTTGCCGCGGGTTCGCACGAAGACCTGCTGTCCAATCTCGATCGGGTCTTCGACGAGAGTGCGCTCGACGTCTTCCGCGACGAGGTGATCGCCTTTCACACGGGTGCGCGCGAGTTCCGGACCGAGGCGCGTCAGCTGACGCTGCGCGGTGAGCCGATCTACATCTCCATGCGCGCGGCGCTGTTGCCTGGCAGTGAACAGGACTGGGCACGGGTCATCGTCGTGATCGAGGACATCACGACGCGCAAGCTGTCCCAGCGTCAGCTCGAGGGCATGGTCGAACAACTCCAACTCGCCGTCGATTCTGCCGAGCTGGGTATCTGGCGATTCGATCTGTCCACGAAACGGCTCGACTGGAACGACCAGCTGTTCGAGATGTACGGGCTGCGCCATGAGGACTTCGACAACACGCTGGCGGCCTGGCGCAAGCGCGTGCTGGCGGAAGACATCGAGCAGGCGGATCAGGGCTTCGAGCGAGTCCTTGCCGGCGGCAGTACCCATGGCATTGAATTCCGCATCCGTCGTCCGGACGGTGAGATACGCCATATCCGCGCGTCCGGCGCGGCGATCAATGATGACGAAGGCGTACTTCGGGAGTTGATCGGCATCAACTTCGACATCACCGGGATGCGCCGCAGCGAAGAGCGGTTGAGACAGGCGGCGACGGTGTTCTCGAACACGATTGAAGGCGTCACGATTACCGGCCTGGACGGGACCATCCTCGATGTCAACGAGGCGTTCACCGAGATCACCGGTTACGCACGTGACGAGGTCATCGGAAAGACCCCTGCGCTGTTGCAGTCCGGCCGCCACGATGCGGATTTCTACCGCGGCATGTGGCGCGCCTTGACCGAGACCGGCCAGTGGCGGGGTGAAATCTGGAACCGGCGCAAGAACGGGACGGTCTACCCACAGCTGCTGACGATCAGCGCGGTCCGGGAGGGGGGCGGCGCAGCGACCGGCTATGTTGGCGTGTTCAGCGACATCACCCAGATCAAACGCTCCGAGGAGCGCCTCTATCACCTTGCCCATCATGACCCGCTGACCGATCTGCCCAACCGCCTGCTGCTCAACGAGCGGCTGGGTCAGAGTCTGCGGCATGCGGCGCGTCGCCAGTCGATGCTGGCGGTGGTGTTTCTCGATCTCGATCGGTTCAAGACGATCAACGACAGCATGAGCCACACGGCCGGGGATCGACTGCTGCGTCTGGTCGCCGACCGGTTGAAGCAGGCTGTGCGCGCCGACGATACGGTGGCACGCCTGAGTGGTGACGAGTTCCTCCTTTTGCTGGAGGGCGTGGGCGCGGTCGACCAGGTGGTAACCGCGATCACCAAGCTGATGGAGGTGTTTCGCGAGCCCTTCGATATCGAGGATACCGAGATCAGCGTCACCGCCAGCATGGGCGTTGCCCTGTATCCGCAGGATGGGCGCGATGCGGCTACGCTGCTGCGCAATGCCGACGCCGCGATGTATCGGGCCAAGGAGGAGGGCCGCAACGCCTATCACTTCTACACCGAGGAACTGACGACCAGCGCGTTCGAGCACCTGTTCCTCGAGAACGCGTTAAGGCATGCGCTCAGTCGGGGCGAGTTCCGCCTGGTCTATCAACCGCAGGTCGAGCTGACGACCGGGCGATGCATCGCACTGGAGGCCCTGCTGCGTTGGGAAAATGCGCAGCAGGGGACGATCGGGCCGGGCAGGTTCATTCCGGTCGCCGAGCACAGTGGTCTCATCCGCGCCATCGGGCTGTGGGTGTTGCGCAATGCCTGCAGTCAGGCCAAGGCCTGGCTCGATGCCGGGTTCGAGTTTTCCCATGTCGCGGTCAACGTCGCCGGGCCGCAGGTGCAGGATCCCGGTTTTGCCGACAAGGTCGAGGAGGTGCTCGCGGCTTCGGGGCTGCCTGCCCGCCGGTTGCAGCTGGAGGTCACCGAGAGCTTCCTCATGCACAGGCCGAGCGACGGCATCCGTGAGCTGCGACGGTTGCGCGCCAAGGGCATCGAGATCGCGATCGACGACTTCGGTACCGGTTATTCGTCGTTGAGCTACCTGAAACAACTGCCGATCGACACGTTGAAGATCGACCAGTCGTTCGTCCGCGACATCCCGCACGATACGAACGACATGGCGATCTCGGCGGCGGTGGTTGCGATGGCCGGTGAGCTTGGACTGAAGACCATCGCCGAAGGTGTCGAAACGACGGCGCAGGCGAATTTCCTGCGAGACCATGGCTGCCGTATGGCCCAGGGCTTCCTGTTCAGTCGTCCCGTGTCGCCGGATGAGGTCCCTGGCTTCTTTGAGCAACAGGTGGAAGCCTTAGGCCCTGAGGTCAAAGCCGCCGACTAGTGGGCCATGCGGATAATTCTGTAACGCTCAGCCGCGGCACAAGCATTGTGGGCAAGGCGCAGTCCGCAGGGAATGGCATGCCCTTTTCAAGGACTGCAACACAGCCCACGATGCTTGTGCCGTGGCCCTTCGGGAGCCGCTGTGCGAGCGCGACTCGGTGTTGCGTTTCTTGCCAAGGGAGGGGCCATTGCCTGCGAAACGCGCCTTGATTCGCACTCGCACAGTGGCTCTGAAAGTTACAGAATTATCCGCATGGCC
>JASFVZ010000177.1:0-5328 GCA_050049565.1 Chromatiaceae bacterium
TCCTGTTGTAGCAATAGACTATCAGGGAGTGCGCGAGGCCTTCCTCGACCAGCAGAGCGGTTATCTGCTCGGGCCCGATAACGAGGCGGGATTCATGGCGCGCCTGCAGGAGTTGATGAATCTGCCCGCCAAACGCAAGGCGCTCGGTCAGCGCGGTCGTGAATGGGCTCGAGAACGGTTCGATCCGGCCACTTGTGCGCAAAGGCATCTGGAGTTGCTGCGCCAGTATCTTGCGGCTCGGGCGTGACCGTACCAGACCACTCGCAATGAAAGTCGATTACCTGTTCACTACCTTCCCGATTCTGTCGGAGACCTTCTATCAGCGGGAAATTCGTGCCCTAGCTGGCCAAGGCGTGGACCTGAGCATCTATTCACTCTGGGGCGGTGGGACTGTCTTCGAAGGGGCGCCGATCAACCTTTTCAGCAAGTGGCGACTTCTGACTTTGCCGTTCTGGATCGCCTACTGGCTGGCCCGTCGTCCGAAGGCCGTACTCGGCCTGCTCCCCAGGCTGTTCGGATCATTGCCGGGCTCCGGCCTCAACCTGTTGGAGAATCTGTTGGGGTTGGGCTTTGCCCTGACTCACGCGCATCAGCTCAGTGATAGGGGGCGTGTGTTACATGCGGCCTGGGCGACCGCGCCGGGCGCCGCAGCCCAGCTGATCGCGGCGCTTTGCAACCGACCATTTACCCTGGGCGCGCATGCCTATGATGTCTTTCGTGACGGCGGTGACTGGTGGCTGGAAGAGAAACTTCGGCAGGCCGCAATGGTGGTTACTTCGACTGAAGCCACAGCCACTGCGTTGCGGGAGCGGGGCGCAGATCCAGATAAGTTACAGGTTATCCGGCGTGGCCTGAACGTCTTTCCCCCAATGAAAGCGATGCGCGCGACACGAGCGCCATTGCGTTTGCTTTGTGTGGGGCGCTTGATCGAGAAGAAAGGATATGAGCATCAGCTGACGCTTTATGCGCGTTGCATGGAGGTCGGCCTCAATTTCGAAGCCAGGATTGTTGGTGGAGGTCCGCTCGCCAACATCCTACGGGCCCAGCTACTCGAATTGAAGCTCGAGGATTATGTGGAGTTGCTGGGTGTGCTGGGCGAAGAGGAGACTGCAGAGTTGTATCGATGGGCCGACGTCTTCATCTACACCGGCGTAGTCGCTGACAGCGGAGACCAGGATGGCCTGCCCAACGTCATTCCAGAGGCGATGTGTGCAGGTCTTCCTGTGGTCTCAACCGCAGTTGCCGGGGTGCCGGAGGCTATCGAGAATGAGGTTTCGGGCCGACTGCTGCCGCTGGAAGATATCGCGCAATGGATCGAAGCACTGCGTCGTCTGGCGACCGACGATGAGTACTATGCGCGGCTTCGAAAAGAGGCCCGGCGATGGGTTGAGATGGAGTTCGACGCGTCAGCCAATGCGGCCAAACTCGTGGCCGCCTGGGATGATGTAATGCGTATCACACCTCAGAAGACATGACCGAACCGAAGCACATTTTGCTCACCGGTGCCAGCGCGGGCATTGGGGAAGCAACTGCGAAAACACTCTTGGCTCGTGGGCACCGCGTTTGGGGGACTTCTCGATCCACGGAGCGCCTGAAACAGATTGATGGCCTGCACCCGCTCGAACTGGATCTTGTAGATCCGAGCTCTATCGCCATCGCTATGGCGCAGGGCATGGAGCAGTCGGGCGGGTTTGATGTCGTCATCAACAACGCAGGCAATGGCATCTGGGGGCCGGTCGAAGCCCTGGGAGAGGACGAGGTGCGCCGGCAGTTTCAGGTTCTGGTGTTCGGCCCAATGCAGGTGATCAGGGGCACCTTGCCGGCTATGCGCGCCCGAGGCGGCGGACTCATCATAAATGTAACCTCACTGGCTGCCGAGTTCGCCGTGCCGTTTCTCGGAAGCTACAGTGCGGCCAAGGCGGCGATGAGCTCACTCAGCTGGGCACTGCAAATGGAGCTACAAGGGCAGCCAATACACGTCGTGGACTTGCGCCCCGGCGATATTTGCAGCGAATTCCATAAGAAAATGACCTTCAGTCAGAACGCACTGCCCGAGTATCAGGAAAACCTCGATCGGGCCCTTGCGGTTTACAACAACAACATGCAGAAAGCGCCTGCGCCTGAGCGTGTCGCCGAGCGGGTCGGGGCCCTTGTGGATTCCCGGCCGGGGCGGTACCGAAGCGTGGCAGTCGGTGGCGTTTTTCAGGCAAGCATCGCGCCTTTCCTCTCACGTTTTGCATCCACGGCCCTGCTTCGATGGTCGACCAGCCGTTACTTCAATCTGCGGTCAGGCCGAAATTGAACAGCGACAACAAAGCGGCCTTGTGAGTTTGCGGCTGCTCATCTTGACCTCCAGTACCGGTGGCGGCCATGACATGCGCGCCATGGCGCTGAGCGACTGGGCCAGTAAGGAGACGGACTGGGAGGTGACGGTCCATCAGGCACTGGAGTCGACGCACGGGTTGTACGCCTTCGGCGTCGGGCTCTACAACTACATCCAGCGCGTTGCACCGGTCGCACACCATGCCTATTTCAATTACTTGGAACTGGCAGGTATGCACCGCAAAGCATCCTGGATTTTGGGTGCAGATCGTTTTCTGGGCACGCTTGAAACCGCTAGACCCGACCTCATCGTCAGCACCCACGCTCACCTCAACCACGGTTTCTTCGAGTTGGCGAGGCGTTTTGACGCCAAGGTCACGTGCGGCACCTACTGTGGTGAACTTTACGGCGGCTACGGGTTCAGCCGCCATTGGGTGAATCCCGCGGCGGATTTTTTTCTCGCCGCGGTGCAGCCTTGCACGGAACAGGCGCTCAAACTCGGCATGCCCACAGCAAACGCAACCACGGCTGGGTTTCTGTTGCGGCCGGAGTTTCATGCCGTGGACCATGACCTCGGCGAACGTGGCCGCCTGCTGGAGGGTGAGCTGTCACTGAAATCTGACCTTCCGACGATTCTGCTGGCGACAGGAGCCGTAGGGGCCAACAATCATCTCGCCTTGCTGCGCTGCCTCGAGCGCCGCCGCCGCCCGCTGCAGGTCATCGCGCTTTGTGGGCACAACGCCGCCTTGATGAATAAGGTCAAACGGTGGGGCGAACGGGCCAAGTACGTCTCAGTGCGGCCGCTTGCGCGACGCAGCGACATGCAGCGTCTGCTCCGGTCAGTAGACCTGCTGATGGCGCGTCCGGGTACCGGCACGACAAGCGAGGCCATCCTCTGCGGCACACCGATTGTTTTCAACGGTCTTGGTGGAGTTATGCCGCAGGAATACTTGACCGTGAAGTTTGCGCGTCAAGCAGGATTCGGGCCGGTCGTCTACCGACCACATCAGCTCGCGAGGTTGATGAATCGGATAAGTGATGACGATACCCTCTTGCGAGGTTGGCGGGCGGCCGTCGAATCCGCGCGACCACGAGGCCACCCGAGGCTGATTCTCGACCGCCTGGCAAAGGCCACCGCTTGATATGCGTCACCCGGCTCCGACGGACACACTGATGGCGAGCTTGTATGCCGATGCCGTGCTCCCTTGTCTGGCCGATTTGCTGGCTATCGATCCATGGGCTGCCAAGGTAGCAGGCTCCAAGCCTTGGCAGGTTGCGTTGGAGATCCCAGGCCGTAGGCCGGTTCGCCTCGCTTACGCTGGCGGAGGACTGGTCAGTGCCGAATCCGCACCGGGGAGGCCGCTGCGATTGCGCTTTCAAAGCGCCCGGCACTTTACCCGCACCTGCTTGGGGGAGGCGCGATGGCCGCCAATGCCAGTCGGAGGCTGGTCTCAGCTTCCCCGCGTCGGGAAGTTTTCCGCTTTGGCCAGGTACCTGAACGAGGTAATGGAAATCGGAGCCGGTGCCGGGGAGGTGCGAACGCGGCTGCTTTTCGGGAGCTTGCTGGTGAGAGCGCTAGCCGTGCTCTGTCTCGGCCAGCCAGAGGCAGCCGCATTGCTTCGCCGCTTCGGGGCGACCACCTTCGCCTTTGCAATCGGCGGACAGACCTTGAGCTGGTTCAGGTCCAATCCGAGTCGAAGTCACTATGCGGGGTTCGCCGGTGCGCCGCCGCTGCCAGCCACCCTGACCATCGATTTCGAGTCACTGGATATTGCCCGTGCAGCCGCCGAAGGGCGGCTTGATCAGTTTGCCGCCATCGGACTTGGTCAGGTCAAAGTGCAGGGCCTGACACCGCTTGGCGATGCCCTTGACATCTTGTTGGATCGGATCGATCACTATCTTCAATGAGT
This sequence comes from Chromatiaceae bacterium, assembly GCA_050049565.1. Classification (GTDB taxonomy): domain Bacteria; phylum Pseudomonadota; class Gammaproteobacteria; order Chromatiales; family Chromatiaceae; genus Thiosocius. The sequence goes on from JASFVZ010000177.1 coordinate 4,233, forward strand.
GTTTTACACTTCACCCGGCCATGACCAAAGCGGACCGCAAAAACCCGCGCTATCGACGCTCGCTGGAACTCTTCGAGCGGGCGCAATCCGTGATCCCTGGCGGTATCTACGGGCATGTCACCCCCGCGCTGCTCGAACCGGGCGACTCACCGTACTATGCCAGCCGGGCCGAGGGCTGCCGCTACTGGGACGTGGATGGCAATGAATATCTCGACTTTCTCTGTGGTTATGGGCCTGTCGTGCTTGGACACGCCAATCCGGAAGTTGACGAGGCGGCAGAGCGCGTTCGCCGCGACGGACAGTGCTTCAATCACCCGACCTCTATTATGGTAGAGCTGGCCGAGCGTCTGGTGGCGTGCATCGACTTTGCCGGCTGGGCCGTATTCGCGAAGAACGGCTCGGATGTCGCGACCTGGTGCACACAGGTCGCCCGGGAAGCGACCGGCCGGCGGAAGCTGCTGATGGCACAAGGGGCTTACCACGGGACGGCATCTTGGTGTTCACCAGGCCATGGCGGTTTGATAGATGAAGACCGCCGGCAGGTCCTGACCTTCGACTGGAACGACCCTCAATCCGTCGAAGATGCCTTTATCCAGCATGGTGATGACCTGGCGGCAGTGATCGTGACGCCGTTCCATCATCCGCTTTTCGAGGGTTCAAGCCTGCCGGAAGAGGAATTCGTTCACACGGTGCGCGATCTCTGCGATCACCACGGTACGCTGCTTATACTGGACGACATACGGGCTGGTTTCAGGCTGCATCTGGGTGGCTCGCATCGGGTTTTCGGCTGGCAGCCCGACCTGGCTTGTTACTCCAAAGCCCTGGGCAACGGGTATCCGATCTCGGCGGCAGCTGGCAAGCCAGGGCTCAAGCCGGCGGCCAGCAAAGTCTTCCTGACCGGCAGTTTCTGGAACAGCCCAGTAGAGATGGCGGCGAGTCTGAAAACGATCCAGCTACTCGAAAATCAGGGCGGCATCGAAGTAATGCGCCAACGCGGTGAGGCGTTCGCGGCTGGGCTCGCCGGGGCCGCTCAGCGCGCCGGGCTTTCTGTGCGAGTGACAGGCCCACCGGCCTTGCCCTTTATGCACTTCGAAAA
>JASFVZ010000178.1:0-5322 GCA_050049565.1 Chromatiaceae bacterium
GTTGCCGAGAAATTCGTCAAGACCGGTTCCTCACGATGCGCGCTGGTGGTCGGCGCCGAGACGTTTTCCCGGGTCATCGACTGGACCGATCGCGATACCTGCGTGCTGTTCGGCGACGGCGCCGGCGCCGTTGTGCTCGAGGCATCGACGGAGCCGGGGATACTCTCCAGCCATCTGCATGCCGATGGGGCCTATGAGAAGTTGCTGCATGTACCCGGCGGGGTATCCCGTGGCTTCGACCTGCCGCTGGACGATGGGGATCCTCGATACACGCAAATGAAGGGCAACGAGGTCTTCAAGATGGCGGTCAACACGCTCGGCAGGATCGTCGACGAGACGCTGCAGGCGAACAAGCTGAAGAAGTCGGATGTCGACTGGCTGGTGCCGCATCAGGCAAATATCCGAATCATCAATGCGACTGCACGGAAGCTGCAGATGGACATGCAGAACGTCGTCGTCACCGTAGACGAACACGGAAACACCTCGGCGGCGTCGGTGCCGTTGGCCCTCGACGTCGCTGTAAGGGATGGTCGGATCTCGCGGGGAGAAACCGTCCTCCTCGAGGCGTTCGGCGGCGGATTCACGTGGGGTTCGGTACTCCTCCGCTACTGAACGCGTAAAGAGAATTATCGGATCACCTCGCTGGTTGGACACGAAAGATGGCAACGTCAATCGCACTAGCATTTCCCGGACAGGGTTCCCAATCAGTCGGCATGCTTGCTGCCCTTGCCGCGTCTCACTCGATCGTGAGGCAGACGTTCGAGGAGGCCGGCGAGGCGCTCGGGGTAAACCTCTGGAAGATGAGCCAGGAAGGGCCGGCGGAACACCTCAATCAGACCCGGAACACCCAACCGGCGATGCTCTGCGCTGGCGTTGCGGTATGGCGGGTAATCCGGACTGCGGTCGTTGGCAAAGTCAGCGTTGCAGCTGGCCACAGCCTAGGCGAATACAGTGCGCTGGTGGCGGCCGAGGCATTGCCGCTCGATGCGGCTGCCAGGCTGGTCGCGCGACGGGCCGAGCTGATGCAGGCCGCCGTTCCTGAAGGCGTCGGCGCAATGGCGGCTTTGCTCGGCCTGGACGATGAGGCCGTGAAGCACGTGTGCGGCAAGGCTGCGGCGGATCAGGTGGTCGAGGCGGTGAACTTCAACGCGCCGGGGCAGGTCGTTGTCGCAGGTCACGCTGAAGCGGTCAAGCGCGCCGCCGATCTCGCCAAACAGGCTGGTGCCAAACGTGCGCTGCTTTTGGATGTCAGTGTGCCGTCTCATTGCGCCTTGATGCGGCCGGCGGCTGAACGGCTGCGACCCGCGGTTGCCGATGTACCCTTCGCCAAACCTGTGTTTCCTGTGCTGCACAATGTGTCGGTGGCGGAGACCGATGATCCCGATGAAATCCGCACCTTGCTGCTCGAGCAGCTATACCGGCCGGTGCGCTGGGTCGAGACCGTTGAAGGGTTTGCGCAGCGGGGTGTCGACCTAGTGATCGAGGCGGGCCCGGGGAGGGTTCTGACTGGCCTGGGCAGACGGATAAACAGATCGCTGCCGACAATGCCGGTCTTTGATCCGGCAACGTTGAATAGCCTGATGGAGGCGATTGATGCTTGATGGCAAGGTGGCACTGGTTACCGGTGCCAGTCGTGGAATTGGCCGGGCAATCGCAGAACAGCTCGGTCGCGACGGGGCCTTCGTTGTCGGAACCGCCACGTCGAACAGTGGCGCCGACGCGATCTCCGAACGCTTTGAGGCCGCCGGAATCGACGGCCGGGGAATGCGTCTGGACGTCGCAGACGATGGCTCAGTCGAAGCGGTCGTAAAAGCTATCGCCGATGACCGCGGCAGCGTCTCGATCCTGGTCAACAACGCCGGCATCACCCGGGACAACCTCCTGATGCGCATGAAGGGCGACGAGTGGGACAGCGTCATCAATACCAACCTGACCTCCGTCTATCGCGTCTGCAAGGCCTGCCTGCGGGCGATGATGAAGAGTCGCTATGGACGAATCGTGAATATCGCCTCGGTCGTCGGTGCGAGCGGCAATGCAGGCCAGACCAATTATGCGGCGGCCAAAGCGGGCATGTTCGGCTTCACCAAGTCGCTCGCCCAGGAAGTCGGGTCGCGCGGGATCACGGTGAATGCCGTCGCGCCCGGCTTCATCGATACCGATATGACCCGGGAACTGCCCGATACCCAGCGTGATGCGCTACTGGGTGCGATCCCCATGGCCCGACTGGGACAACCGGAGGAAATCGCAGCCGTCGTCGCCTTCCTGGCGTCGGATGGGGCAGGTTACGTCACCGGGGAAACGATTCACGTCAACGGCGGCCTGTACATGAGCTGATTGCCGCGTTTTCCTTGAATCGACGGGCACTTAATATTGATGTGGGCGGCTTTGAAGCCGGCTTTAAACTGAATACAATGTGCGGCCATTGCGGGGCGCTGGAGCCACGCTTCTCTGGAGGAACTGACAGAATGAGCACAATCGAAGAACGCGTTAAAAAGATCGTGGTTGAGCAGTTGGGTGTAAAGGAAGAAGAAGTCGTTCCGGCTGCCTCGTTTGTCGACGACCTTGGCGCTGACTCGCTGGATACCGTCGAACTCGTGATGGCCCTCGAGGAAGAATTCGAAACCGAGATACCAGACGAAGAGGCGGAGAAGATCACGACGGTGCAACAGGCCATTGATTATGTCAACGCTCATAGCTGATCACTCGCTCGATTGTCAGAGGAGCCAGTGGTCGATGCCGATGCGATCGGGTCTCGATCCGGCTGGCGATTATTGATCATCCGCCTTACCTGATGGGGTCGAACTGATGTCTGAAAGAAGGGTTGTGGTCACAGGTCTTGGCCTTGTGGCTCCCGTTGGACTTGATGTCGCGAGCGGCTGGGAGAGCATTGTCGCCGGCAAGAGCGGCATCCAGCCCATCACCCACTTCGACGTCGAATCGTTCAGCGTTCGATTCGGAGGCCCCATCTACGGCTTCGACATCGAGCAGTACATCCCGAAGAAAGAGGCCCGTAAGATGGATGCATTCATCCACTACGGAATTGCGGCGGGCGACCAGGCGATAAAGGACAGCGGCCTCGAGGTCACCGACGCAAACGCCAAGCGAATCGGGGTGGCCATCGGTTCCGGGATCGGTGGCCTGACCGGTATCGAAACGGCCTACGGGGCGTACCTCAAGGGCGGACCGAGGAAGATCTCACCGTTCTTCGTACCGGCCAACATCATCAACATGGTGGCCGGCAATCTTTCGATCCTGTATGGACTGCGGGGACCCAATATCTCGATCGTCTCGGCTTGCAGCACGGGCGCGCACAACATCGGCGATGCCATGCGCATGATCCAGTACGGGACGGTCGACGTGATGATCGCGGGCGGGGCGGAGATGGGGACATCGCCGACCGGTCTGGGTGGGTTCGCTGCGGCGCGTGCACTGTCGACACGAAATGACGATCCGCAGGCGGCGAGCCGCCCATGGGATCGCGATCGCGACGGCTTCGTTCTCAGCGACGGTGCGGGTGTGCTGGTCCTTGAGGAACTGGAACACGCCAGGCGTCGCGGTGCCCGGATCTACGCCGAGCTTGCCGGTTCTGCCATGAACTCGGATGCCTACCATATGACGTCGCCGTCTCCTGACGGTGAAGGTGCGGCTGATTGCATGCGGCTGGCCGTAGCGGATGCCGGCCTGGCGATGGAGGACATCGATTACATAAACGCCCATGGAACATCGACCCCGGCGGGCGACGTCGCCGAGACCATGGCGGTAAAAGCCGCGTTTGGTGACCATGCCAGACGGCTCGCAGTCAGCTCCACGAAATCCATGACGGGTCATATGCTGGGTGCCGCTGGCGGCGCAGAGGCACTGTTTACCGTGCTGGCCATTCGCGATCAGGTCATGCCACCCACGATCAACCTCGACAATGCTGATGAGCAATGTGACCTCGACTATGTGCCGCACACTGCGCGAGAGGCGAGGATCGACGTCGCGATTTCCAACTCGTTCGGCTTCGGTGGAACCAACGGCACGCTGCTCTTCCGACGCTTCAACGGCTGAACCCACGCATCCGGTCGCGCTATCCCCGCACCGTATCCCGATCTGCCATCCGCGAGCCGGCAGAGAGCAGCCCGGCGGATCGATTCTGTTTGCGCAATGAACGTCTGGACGCAACTCGGCCCGGACGAGCAGGGCTGGATTACCGAACGCGCATGCCAGTACGGCGACGGTCTGTTCGAGACGGTGGCGGTCCGCAAGGGGCAGCCATGCCTGTGGCGTTACCATCTTGATCGCCTTTTGGAGGGCTGCGACAGGCTGGCCCTGCCGCGTCCGGACACGGCGCAACTCGAAGATATCGTCCGCAATGCTGCCAATGGCCATGACACGATTGGCCTGAAGCTCTACTGGACCGCGGGCAGATCCGCACGTGGCTACCGGCGTCATCCGCCCTTGTCGCCGCACGGGTACCTGCAGACGTTTCCTTGGAGACCACCGGGCGAACGTCGCCCCTGGCATGTGCGATTCTGTCACCACCGCGTGAGCGAGAATCCTCGACTGGCCGAAATCAAACACCTCAACCGGCTCGACCAGGTCCTGGGGCGTGCCGAGTGGGAGGACGATCAGTTCGACGAGGGGCTTATGTTTGGACAGGATGGTCGATTGGTGTGCGGGACCAGGTCGAACATCGTGCTAGAGCTGAAAGGACGCCTGGTCACCCCGCGTATCGATCGTGCCGGCGTGGCGGGCGTCGTTCGGCGGTGCTTGATCGAAGAAGCCCGTCGACAGCACGTCGACCTGGAAATCCGACCGGTGAAGCGAGACGAGATCAGCATGGCCGAGGCCCTGTATCTGACCAATGCACTGATCGGCGTACAGCCGGTCAAGCGCTGCGAAGACCGCCTTTTCGACGTCGACAGGCCGACGCCTGCGCCGCTGGAGCGTGTCGACCGACTCGCGTTATGCGCAATGTCTGAACCCAAGGCCAGCTGATGCTGCACCGGTTACTGGGATTCGTCGTCATCGCACTCAGCCTCGCGGTTGCCTGGTTGTGGATGGAGATCGATCGTTTCCTCGAATCGTCCTTGCAGCTCGATCAGCCGGAGCTGGTGTACAGCATACCGAAGGGGACCACCTTTGCGGCGGTGGCCCGGGACCTCGAGCGTAAAGGTCTGATCGCCAACGCGCGTTATCTTGAACTGTACGGCCGCTACACAGGCCAGGCGCAGAAGATCAGGGCCGGCGAGTATCGGCTGACGCCGGATCTGCAGCCCGAAGCCCTGCTCGCCCTGTTGGTCTCGGGCCGCAGCATCTCGTACAGCCTGACCCTGCTCG
>JASFVZ010000179.1:0-5297 GCA_050049565.1 Chromatiaceae bacterium
GCGAACTACCCCGCCTACTTCGAGCGCTGCCTGGCACTGGTACGCCCTGGCGGTCTGATCCTGTTCGACAACACCCTGTGGAGCGGCGCGGTGGCCGATCCGACCGATCAGTCCGACGATACCGTCGGCATTCGGCGTCTCAACGATCTGCTGCTTGATGACCGGCGGGTCTCGATCAGCCTGCTGCCGATCGGCGATGGTCTGACGCTGGTGAGAAAACGCTAGCGAGCTGCCGACTAAAGGCCTTTCTCGACGCGCTGGAACAGGTAATTCAGGGCGACCAACTGGGGCGGATCACGCGGTTTGAACTTGACGCCGATGCCGTGTTCGGTCATCCGGACGATCTTGGCCGCTATCCTCAGGTGCTGGCGATGATGCGGCAGGTTGACGGAGAACGCGATCTCGCAGCCGCTACCGGCAGCGATGCCATGTCTTTCGTAGTCGCGCAGGGTAGCCGTCGGGTCGGTGAAGGCGAGGAACATGCCGCTTCGCGAAAGCTCGCAGACACCATAGCTGCGGGCCGCCAGGGCATCGAATTCGACCACCGCCTGGACGGCGAGCGCGACGCGTGGATCGACACGGGATTCACCCTGTGGTGCAGAGTCGCTGGACGAGTCCTGGTTCATGACAGTCAGGTGTTCTCTACGTCACAGCCCGCCTGTCGGTCGGGCCTTCGCTACCTCGATTTCTGTTAGGTTAACGGCATCGCAGCGCCGACCTTGATGCCCCGACGTCCGGGTGTGTCGGAGAGGGTCGACGCCTGGCGACAGCGGCCATCGGGAGGGCGGGCCGCAGCATCCCCATGAACAGCCGAATCGAGTCATTCAAGGCCGGCAGTGCGGCCGTCAAAGAGGCGTTGTACACCCGGATCACGGGTGACGAAGACGCACGCGTCTGCAAGGACATCCCCGAGTCGGCGTGCGATGAGCAGCCGCATAATTTCTTTGCCTATCTGCTGGCGAACCTGTTCGGCAAGGTTTCGGACGAGATCGCCAGCGCCAAGCTGGTCATCCCCTGGCTGTTCGGGGCGCTGGGGGTGCCCGCGGCCTTCACCGGCTTCCTCGTGCCGATCCGTGAAGGCGGCGTGCTGGTGCCGCAGCTGGCGATCGCCGCCCTGGTGCGCCGGCTCGCCGTGCGCAAGTGGGTCTGGATCGCCGGCGCAATGCTGTCGGCAGTCAGTCTGTTCGGGATGGCGCTGGCCGCCACGCGGTTCGAGGGCCCAGCCGCCGGCTGGGCGATCATCGCGGCGCTGATCGTCTTCAGTCTCGCGCGCGGCCTGTGCTCGGTCTCGGCGAAGGACGTGCTCGGCAAGACGATCTCGAAGAGCCGGCGCGGCGCGCTGATGGGCTGGAGCGCGGGCCTGTCCGGGCTGGCGGTACTGGGGCTCGGCGTCTGGCTGAGCCTCGACGGTCTGGCTGCGGGTGATGCCGACACCTTTGCCCGCCTGTTGGTGCTTGGCGGCCTGCTCTGGCTCGTCGCGGCGATCGCCTTTGCCGGGGTGCGCGAGGCCCCGGGCGCGACGGACGGCGGTGGCAACGCGTTGACGGTCGCGCTCGCCCAGCTGCGCCTGCTGCGGGACGACCCGCCGTTTCGGCAGTTCGTCACGGCCCGTGCCCTGCTGCTCTCGGCGGCCCTGATGCCGCCCTTCTTCGTGCTGATCGTGCAGCAGTCCTCGACCGCTGGGCTGCTCGGGCTCGGCGTCCTGATCATCGCCAATGGCATCGCCGGCAGCGTTTCGGCCCCGATCTGGGGGTATCTCGGTGACCGGTCGAGCCGTTCGGTGATGGCGCTGGCCGCGGGCGGCAGCGCAGTGCTCGGCGTCTTCACGTTTGCCGCGGTCAGCCTGGACTGGCGTTGGGCCACCAGTGAGCTGGGCTTCGCGGCCCTGTTTCTGGTGCTGAATGTCATGCACGGCGGCATCCGCCTCGGTCGCAAGGTCTACCTGGTCGACATGGCGACCGCCGAGAACCGCGCAGGCTATGTCGCGGTGTCCAATACGGTCATCGGTCTGCTGATGCTGTTCGGCGGCCTGATCGGCCTGGTCGGCGACTGGCTGGGTGCACCGGCCGTCGTCCTGCTGCTCAGTCTGCTGAGCCTCTTCGCGGCGGTCTACGCGTTTCGGCTGCCCGAGGTCAGCGATCCGTCGTAGGGCGCCGTCGCGCCGCTTCGTCTGCTGGATTTCCGGCCGCCGGGATCACCGTGGCCTCCGCCGGCGCGTGTGCTGCCGACGCTCGCCAGAGCAGATCACCTGTCATTGGTCTTCGTCGAAGGGCCGTACAGGGTCACCGAGAGTAGGGCATTGCCTGCGAGCGACCGACGCGCCGGGCGGCGATTCTCCGTAATAATAATGAGAGCTATACGCATTTACATTTTCTTCAATTCAGCGTCTAATAGGCATCTCGCAGGGCTGTGAGTCAGATATCGGTCAGCTGGACTATCGCGCTACAGGGATGACCGGATCGTCACCACCCGGTACTCGATCAACCCAAAAATCGCTCAGAGGAACGCAAAATGCGAATTGCAGGATTACTTGCGGCGGCCGCCGGCCTGTCGCTGATCTTCACCGCCCAGGCCCAGGCGGCGGGCGAGCTCAATCTCTATTCATCGCGCCACTATGACACCGACGAACGGCTCTACAGCCAGTTCGAGGAAATGACCGGGATCAAGATCAACCGCATCGAGGACAAGGCCGATGCGCTGATCGAGCGGATGAAGGCCGAGGGCAAGAACAGCCCGGCCGATATCCTGATGACCGTCGATGCCGGGCGCCTTTGGCGCGCCGATCAGGCCGGCCTGTTCCAGCCCGTCGAGTCCGCGGTCCTAAAGTCGCGCATCCCTGAGTGGCTGCGCCACCCGGACGGCCATTGGTATGGCTTCTCGCAACGGGTCCGCATCCTGTTCTACGACAAGGACAAGGTCGATCCGATGGAGATCCAGACCTACGAGTCGCTGGCCGACCCGAAGATGAAAGGCAAGGTCTGCACCCGCAGCTCGGGCAACATCTACATGCTCTCGCTGATGGCCTCGCTGATCGAGCATCTCGGGCAGGACCAGGCAAAGGCATGGGCGGAAGGCCTGTGGAACAACCGGGCACGTGACCCGTCCGGCGGCGATACGGACCAGCTGCGCGGCATCGCGTCGGGTGAGTGTGCCGTGGCGGTCTCGAACACCTACTACTTCGCACGCGCCCTGCGTAAAGACGTCCGCGGGCTCGATGCCGCGGCGATGGCGAAGATCGGATGGGTCTTCCCGAACCAGACCGGGACCGGGGCGCATGTCAACATCTCCGGTGCCGGGGTCGCGAAGCATGCACCGAACCGTGAGAACGCGATCAAGTTCCTCGAGTACCTGGCCAGTGATGCCGCCCAGGAGTACTTCTCTGCCGGCAACGACGAGTATCCGGCCGTCCTGGGTGTCGGCCTGTCGCCGAGCGTCGCGCAGCTCGGGCTCTTCCGCTCCGACACCCTGAACCTCTCAAAGTTGGGCGAGAACCAGCCGCTGGCTCAGCGCCTCTACGACCAGGTCGGCTACAAGTAACCCCAGACTGCACCGATCGGCCTTTCTCCGACCCCGGCGGCAAGCCGGGGTTCTTTTTGAAACCGAGACCTCAAGGCACGCTCATCTAGGTGTCATCTCGCCTTATCAGGACGCGCCGGCGATGAACATCAGCGCCTGCCGTCAAACCGCCTAGCCTATAATTTCAGTAGAAGGCCTGTCATCATCTCCGGCGCCGTGGGTTCCGGAATTCGATGAGTCGAGGGGGATTGCGGTGCAAAGCGCTGAACGGATTTCTGACGTCACTGCCCTCCGAACGGTCGGTGAGACCGTACTGCGGCAGCGCACGGAGATCGCCAAGACGCTGGTGTCAATGGAATTCGCCCGACAGCCGCAGCTCGAAAGGCGTCTGGGTGACTCGGCCCGCGTCATCTCCCTGCATGACTCGCAGTTTCATCTGTCGTACCTGGCCGCGGCGCTGTTCGCCGACAATCCCGAGTTGTTCGTCGATGCGGTCGGATGGGCCAAGGTCGCGCTCACCCGGCGAGGCTGGAGCACCGATGAACTGGCGGCCAAACTCGGCTGTCTGTGCGACGCCCTGAACTTCGAGCTGCCGCAGGAGTCGGCTGAGATTGCGGTGGGCTTCGTGCGTGATGCCATCGAACGCCTGCCGCAACTGCCTGATGAGGTTCCGTCGTTCATCGATGCTTCGCACCGCCACGCCTTACTCGCAAGGCTGTACCTCAAGGCGCTGGTCGAAGGAGACCGCAAGGCAGCGCGCCTGTTGATCCTGAGTGCGCTCGAAGACGGCATCAGCGTGCGCGATATCTATCTGAATGTGCTGCAACCCGTGCTGTACGAGGTCGGCCGCCTATGGCAGATCGATGAGATCAGCGTGGCGCGCGAGCATTTCTGCACGGCGGCGACGCAGTTGATCATGTCCCTGTTGCAGCGGCATGCCGACCCCGAGCAGGAACCGGATGGTCGTACCATCGTGACGACCTGCGTGGCGGGTGATCAACACGAGATCGGCGTCCGTATGGTGGCGGACTTCTTCGAAATGGCCGGGTGGAACAGTTACTACCTGGGGGCCAATACGCCGACTGACAGCGTGATCGATGAGGTGATCGAACGGAAGGCCGATGTGCTTGGTGTGTCGGCAACCATGATCTATCACATACCGGCCGTTGCCGACTTGATCCAGGCGGTGCGTCGCGCACCGGAGTGCAAGCAGGTGAAGATCCTGGTCGGTGGTTATCCGTTCCGGCGCGACTGCCGCCTGTGGTTGGCGGTCGGTGCGGACGGAGAGGCCCGGGATGCGGAGGCTGCGGTAGATAGGGCCTGCACCTTGTTCGAGCGGGCTGCTGGGTGAGTTCGGTTGGGTTTCCGTGTGACGCAAGCCCGAAGGCGATTGTCCTGGAAGCGCCGATGTACGCACCTCTGGATACGGCCTCACCGACGGGTCGGTCAAAATTGATGCCCGTTCACGATGAAGGCCGATGAGCGCGCAGGGTCGCTGAAGTTTCCTTCGTCCTCCAGCAGCGCTGCACCGCGTTTCTGGCCTTCCGGTGAACTCATCCCCGCCATGAGCACCTGTTCGGACTCGAACCCGACTTCGGCGACACAGTCGTAATCCGGCTGGATGCCTCTGGACTGCCGCAGTCCCTCGTTCAGTAGTGTGTCTATCGTGTGAGACGTCAGGTATCGAAGCGCCTCATGGCTTCGGCATTCTCCATTATCGAGGGCCCGTGTCTGTTCATCCCGCAGTCCTTGAACGGCTCACGCGTCATCTCCGGGTGTCG
>JASFVZ010000180.1:0-5294 GCA_050049565.1 Chromatiaceae bacterium
CGTCTGCGCTGGGAGCACATCGACCTGCACCGGCGCACCGCTCACTTGGCAGATACAAAAAACGGCGAGGCGCGGACCGTGCCGCTGTCATCGACTGCCGTCGCCGTATTGCGCACCCTACCCCGCCCTGCACGGTGACGTCTTTCCCGGCGTCACCACCTCGGTCAGGTGGAGGTTGCCGCCGTTGCCGATGATGACCGGCACCGAGTGCATCAAAAGGTAATCTCTCAGGTCCTCCTTCGACTTGGCGCTGTAGCGGGCGATCTTGTCGTTGACCTCGTCGAAGCCAACCGCGTTTTGGGTCGCCTTCAGCTTGCTGACTCTCACCTGGCATAGCGCGCCCTGGGGCGCGTCTGGTGTGAGTTCCGGGAGATCGAAGTTCGTACTTTGCGCTCAGCGCGCAGCGCTCACACTCGCCATCACTGCAGCGCCTTGGGCACGGCCGGAACCGCCTCACTGCTGTCGGTGCCGCTCGTCTCCGTCATGACCAGCACCGAGGCAGTCGTTCCCACCCGCAGCTCGACACCCTCGGGCACATCGAGCAGATGAACACGCACCGGAACACGCTGCGCAAGCCGGATCCACTCGAAAGTGGGGCTTATGTTCGGCAACAGGTCCTGGCCCGTGCTGCCGTCGTCCTGCGCGATGCCCCAGCCAAGGCTGTCGACACGGCCTTCGAGTGGCTTTTCCGGATACGTCATCAGGGTGACAATCGCCCGGTCACCAGCGCCGATTCCACCAATGCGATTTTCCCTGAAAAAACCGTGCACCCAGAAACTGTCGACGTCCACCAGGGCCAGCACCGGCTGGTTGGCCACCGCCTGGCTGCCCAGGCGCAGTTGCAGATTGGTCACATAGCCGTCCACCGAGGCCTTGACCTGGGTAAACTCCATATTCAGCTCCGCCTCTCTCAACGCCGCCTTGGCCGAACGCAGCTGGGCATTGTCTTCACCTGCCGCACCCAGGTTGGCCCGCGCCTGGGCCAGATTGGCCTCGGACTGCAGCTTGGCGCTCTCGGCCTCCAAGAGGGCGGCATCGGCCTCCTCCCTGTTGGCCACCGCAACCAGATACTGCGCCTTCAGGTCGTCGAAGCGCTGCCTCGATATAGTGCCTTCCGCGACCAGCTTTTGATTGCGCTTGAAGGTGACCGTGGCATCCTCGAGTTGCGCCACGGCCGCCTTCACCGCTGACTCAGCCTCGGTGATCGCGGACTCGAACCGGCCGACATTCGCCTTCGACGCCTCGACCTGCTTTTGCAGCGCGGCGAGATTGTCACGCGTCTCATCCAGTTCGGCACGCGCCTGATCGAGGGCGGCCTGGTAGGTGCGCGGGTCGATCTCGAACAGGACATCGCCCGCCTTGACGAACTGATTGTCTTTGATGGGCAGCTTCACGATGGGTCCGGACACCCGTGGCGCCACCTGAATCACGTTGGCACGCACCTGGCCGTCGCGGGTCCAGGGGTTGGTCACGTAGGCCCAGTACTTCCACAACACCGCGAGAACGGCGACCAGGACGACGCTGGCGGTGAGAAGGTATCGGGCGCTGGCGGTTTTCAGATTCATGACGGTATGACAAAGGTTCCGATGAGAACGGTATAGATCACCGCGAAGGCCAGAAGCGCGAGCGGCGGATAAAAGAAAAAGCGCGAGAGCCGGTAGCGGTTGAGTTGTTTCGCCGTCAGCCAGGCCAGGATGACACCGAGCATGGCGGCGATCAGCAGCGGCGGAAAATAGACCTCGCCGATGGCAAATTCGCTTGGGATGAAGTTCATGGATGATTCTACCAAGTTAAAAACGCGCCTCGCGCACCCGCGGCCAATCGATGGCGCGCGCCTGGCTGGCGAGGCTGACCAGTGCTTCGGATACCCCTCGATAGGCGCCGAGCATCCGGTACATGTTGTCGAGTTCTTCGGTCGAGGCATCGTCCCTGGCGGCGGTATCGAGGGTGTTCTCCATCCGCGCCTCGATCGTTTGCAGCTTAGCGTCCAGTCGCGCGCGCAACCGCCCCGCCTCGACGCCGGCAGGGTCCGCGGCGAGCGCGACCAAGACTTCCCGGATTCCGAGACGCCAGGCGCGCATGTCCGCGATGAGTTCACGCACGATCGCCGGGGACTGTGCCGCGCCTCGCACCTCCAACAACTCCCGCACCCGCCCGGAAAGCGCCTGCAGGCTGTCGGCCAGGGCCTGCACCTGCTCGCGGGGCACCCCCCCATCCGCCACGGCAGGCAGCGCCGCCAGCCAGCGATCGAGCTTGCCGGGCAGCGTGGTCACCTCGTGTTTGTGGAACGCGAGCGCCATTCGCTGTGGCCAATGCCCGGGCGCCCCGCGCACCGCACCCATGAGCCGGTCGGCGCTGCGCAGGAATCGGTGCAACTGCTTGAACACCACCTGCTGCGGCTGGAGGGAAATCGGGAACCAGCCCGATATCCACACGGCACCAATCCCGAAGAGCCACATCTGCGCGGTGTTGGCAATGTACAGAAAGTCGTAGGTCTGCTCGTTGCTGACCAAGATGATCATGACGAACTGCGCCAGGATGATAGCGCGGGCAAGCTGCTGCGACGGCTTCGAGAAGAGGTACGAGAGCAGGAAAACGGCGCTGAAGATGGCGACGCCCAGGCCCAGAAAGCTCGACAGCAGCGGCATCAGGAAGATGCTGAACACGCCGGCAACGGCGATCCCTCCCAAGACCGGCGCAACGAGCACACCAGTCGAGAGCTGAGGCAATATGGCGAGCTGGATCACCACCGCGGCGGTGACCGGGATGACGCCGGCCGGCATCGGAAAGCTCGGGATGTAGATGCAGGCCAGCAGGATGAGCCAAACCGCGACGAAGGCGCGCACCGCGGCGGTCATACGGTCAGGATCGAGGGCCCACGGCGCGGCGGACCGCGGCTCGGCGTGTCCCTGTCGCGTCGGCTCGCCGAAGCCGCGGATGTCCGCGGCGGTGTCGAACAGCGCTCGCGTCAGCCGCTCGATCCGGTGCAGCTGGTCTTGGCTGCAGACAAGGGCGGCGCGGTCGAACGGCGTCATGGCGGCGAGCGCTTCCTCGTCGAGTTGGGCAGCGACCTCCTGCGGTTTGCGCCGGGGCGCTTCGCCCCCGAGCATGCGGCTCACCTCGGCCAGGCGGGCGTCGAGCTCCGCCGCCAGCGTCTCGAGATACGGCATCAGTCGCTGGAGGTCTAACTGCCCGAGCTCCGGGAAGCCGTGACGCCATCGTTCCAGAGCCTCGTTCAGCGCGCCCAGGTCGGCCACGCAGCGCCGCCACTGTCGGCGGGTCTCCCACACCTCGAAGCTATCGAGTTCGGCCGCGTCGATGTCGGCGGGCAGTTGGGCGGTACCCCTGGTGGCTTGCATGCGCAGCGCCGGGGCATCCACGTCCGACCGGGTGTGCATGAGGATTGCCGCATCGTGCGCGATCAGTCGGCGATGGGCGTCCACGAGCCCGCGTACCCGTTGCATGAGCGGTTCGATGGCCGGGCGCGGCCACAGCAGCGCCGCGACCAGGCTGTAGACCACGACCCCCATCGCCGTCTGCTGGATGCGCAAGACCACCGTCTCGAAGGTCGTCGCACCGTCCGGCCCCCCGGCCAGCGCCAGCAGCGTCATCACGTAGCCGGCGATGGACCACAGGTACCAACGCGAGGAATGGCCCATCATGTAAGCGCTGTAGCCCACAAAGAGCGTCGCGACCACCAGGTAGGTCCAGCGGTCCTGGGGAAAGAGGATCAGCAGCGCGATTGCGACCGCCCCGGCGAGCGCGGTGCCGAGGATGCGCAGCAGGCCCTTGTTGATCGACCCCCCCACCGTGCCGAGGCTGCATAGGGCGACCGCGAGCCCGGCCCAGTGCGGTTTTTCCCAGCCCATGGCGAGCGAGATGTAATAGGCGAGTACCATGGCGAGCGCTACCCGCACCGATTGCCGAAAGGCTTCGGAGCGGTACAGTGCGACGAGTTGGTCTACCGGGGAGGTGTGCGCCGGTTTGGCGGAAATGGCCTGCGTTAGGTTTTTTGTTGTCACACTCGCCTGGACCCTAAAAGGTGTTTCAAAGAATTTAGGTCGTCAGCCGACGCGCCAACATGCGCGCCTATTTTAAACATATTCAAGCTTCGGAGACGGTGTTGAGGCGGTCATCATGCAAGACGAGGCGCCTGCGGTAGTCCGCGCCATCCGCCGCCTACGGCGCGCCGGCCAGTCGCGCGAAGATGGCCTGCACACCGACCCGCCAGCTGCGCACCTCCTCGCGCAACTCGCGCACCATGGCTACGGATTGGTGCGCGGCGCCCGCCTTTATCAGCATATCCATCCGGTCGCTGAGCGCCTGCAGGCCGGTGACCAGGTCCTGCACCTGCGACTTGGACGTGCTGCCCAGCGCGGCCACCGGCAGGGCCCCCGCCCAGCCCGCGAGCTTGGATGGCGCCGTCCAGCGCCCGCGTCTCCCGCTCCAGCTGGGTCAGCTGGGAGACCGCCAGCAGCACGGCGCTTTGCTGGAAATGCGAGCGTTCGGCGAGCTGTTCGCGGTCGTGTTCGCAGGCCAGCTCCACGGGCTGGTGCGCGTGTGCAGCCCGCCGAGGGCGCGGGTCACCTCACCCCGCAGCTGCGCGGCGCCGTCTTCACCCAGGGGATTACCCGAGCCCCCCGTGAGCTGGGCCATGTAATATGCGAGAAGCTGGCGCTGGTTTTCTATCAAGATGCGCACGGCACCCTCGAACTCGCTCCGGCTGCTGGTCGGCCAGATCAGACCCGACACCAGGCTGTAGACAACGATCCCCAGCGTCGTCTGCTGCGTGCGCATCAGCGCCCGCGTGAAGTTGTTTACCGCATCGGGTTCGCCCGTCACCGTGACGATGGGGACGGTGATACCGGCCATGAACCAAAAGTACCAGCGCGTCGTGCGTCCCATCATGTAGGCGCACAACACGATGAACAGGCTCATCGCGATCAAGAAGGCCCACCGGTCCTGTGGGAACCAGGCCAGCAGCAAGAGGGCCGTTATGGCGCCGAAAAGGCTGCCGAGAACGCGCAGCAGGCCCTTGTTCAGCGAATCGCCCACGGTAGTCAGACCGCAAAAGACAACCGCGAAACCGGCCCAGAAGGGCGTTTCCCAACCCTGGGACAGGGAAATGGCGTAAGTAATCACCATCGCCAGCGCGATCTTGAAGGCGTTTCGGAAAAGGTCGGAGGGCGCGATCATTGCCGGCGGCCCGAGGTGCATGGCCATCGCGGTCCCACCACGCCAGGCACTGCATCCCCGGTTGACACCGGATCGAACTCGGTTACGGCAATGTAGTC
>JASFVZ010000181.1:0-5277 GCA_050049565.1 Chromatiaceae bacterium
CCCGACGCAGTGCTGCGCCGGGTCTTTTCGTTTCATATCGGGAAAATCTGACGGCCAAAAAGAAAACGGACCACCGTGGGGAGTTCGGTGATCCGTAAAGCGCACATAAATGCGCCAGAGGAGAGCAATGCGCCGAATGCTGGGTTCCACCGGCATTCAGCGGCTACGCTCTGTCTATCGGCCGCGTCCACGGGTTCTTTAGCCCCGTTGGTATGCTGCCGCACCGCCGATCCGGAGCACAATCCGACCAGGCCCACCCGATGCCATCGACGATTCACCTCGTGGTTGCCGACATAACGACCCTGTCGGTCGATGCGATAGTCAATGCGGCCAACCCGAGCCTGCTCGGCGGCGGTGGGGTGGACGGCGCGATCCATCGCGCCGCAGGCCCGCAACTGCGAGCCGCCTGTGCAGACCTCGGCGGCTGCACGACTGGCGATGCCAAGCTGACCCCCGGTTTCGGTCTGCCGGCACGCTACATCGTGCATACCGTCGGGCCGGTTTGGGCCGCCGGCGACGCCGGGCAGGCCAGGCTGCTCGCGTCCTGTTACCGCCGGGCATTCGGCATCGCCGACGAAGTCGGGGCCCGTTCGCTGGCGTATCCGAGTATCAGTACCGGTGCCTATGGCTATCCCATCGCCGAGGCTGCGCAGATCGCCGTGTCGACCCTGCGCGAGACGGCGCAGACTGCCCGGTCGCTGGAGATCCTGGTCCTGTGTTGCTACTCACCGAGCGACGCCGTTTACTACCGGGCAGCACTGGCCGGACCATGAGTGGAACGGGTTCCATCGCGAGCGTCGAGCCCCTGTGGTACTTCGCCTATGGCTCGAACATGTCCGTTCGGCGAATGACGGCGCGTATACCGAGCGCCGAGGCCGTCGGGATCGCCTGCCTGCCGCAACACAGGCTGGCCTTCCACAAGATCGGACGCGATGGCTCCGGCAAGTGCGACATCACGCCATGCGGGTCCGCCGCGGTGCACGGCGTGATCTACCGAATGGCCGGGCGGCACAAGCCGCTGCTGGATGCCTGCGAAGACCTCGGCCGTGGTTACCTGGATAAGCGCCTGACGGTCTCCGCCTCCGACGGCAGCAGCGTGCAGGTATTCACCTATGTGGCACTGCGGCGCGACGCCTCGCTCCGCCCGTTCGATTGGTACCTCCGGCACCTGATCGAAGGCGCCGAGGAACATTGTCTGCCGCGACCCTACCGGGACAGGCTCGCTGCGACCGAGTCGATAGACGATCCGGACCGCGAACGCAGCGCTCGCGAGCTCTCGATCTACGCCTTCGGCAGCACCTGAACCGGATCGCCGCAGCGGATCTCGCCAGGCTCGACGACCCGCAGCCCGATCCCGGCGGCCCGACCCAGCGCCTTCGCAGCCCCCGGCTGCAACAGGCGATCGAGGTAACCGCAGGGTGGCCGCAAACGATGGAATTCGAGCAACACGTTGCCGATCCGTACCTGCCGACCGCGGTAGGCATCGATCGGCACGTTCGATACCACGAGGTTTCGCCGGTGGCGGCCGTCGTCGAATGACACCGGGCTGCGTCGCGATGCACGGGCGATGTCCTCGGCGCGGACCAGCGTCACCTCGCAACCATCGGTCTGACGCCAGTGGCCAAGACCCGCGGCATAGCGGTCACCGATCAGGCCCTTGCCGGGTTCGCATCGACATTCGGCGACCGACCGCATGGGTTCACCGGCGGCCGCGGCGATGAAGATCGCATCCAGGCGGCCGGTGAGCTCTTCCGATCGCCAGGTATTCAGCCAGCGAAACAAGGGACTGACGCGGGTCGGCACCTGCCGGCTACCCCGGGCCGGGCGGGCGCACGGGCAGCGCCTCGTTAGCGGGGCAGCGAACCGGCATCGGCGATCGGGCCAGGGTCGTAGGCGCCACGACCGTGCCCCGAGACGCGTTCTTCGAGCAGCTCGACATACGCGCGATACCTTTGACGGATGTTCCGCACATAGCTGACCGGCTCGATCCCCCTGACATAGCCATGCCGCGCCTTGCCGGCATACTGCTTCTTCGACAGCAGCAACATCGCGTTCTCCGTGTTGTCGAACCAGCGATCCCCGTCCCACCCCTTCTGTCGCGCCAGCCGACGGGCGTCCTGTACGTGACCGTGACCCGCATTGTAGGCCGCGAGCGTAAACCACATACGCTCATCGAACGGCAGCGACGATTCGAAACGATTACGCACCCAGTCGAGGTATTTCACACCGGCATGAATGTTCTGCTCCGGCTGGTCCAGTTGTTCGAAACCCATGAACTTGGCGGTCTTGGGCATCACCTGCAGCAGGCCGCGGGCGCCGGCGAACGACTTGGCCTTTGGATCGAACCGACTCTCCTGGAACATCTGGGCGGTGATCAGCCGCCAGTCGAAGCCATAGCGCTCGGCATACCGCCGGATGATGTCGTCGTACGGGGACAGGTGGTCGCCGGCTCCTGAGTCGACGCGTCCGTCCGCCAGGTCCCGGATGGTGCGTTGGTTGGTGAAGTACTTCCGGTACAACAGGTTGTAGGTAACTCCGCGGTACTGCTGCTTGATGAACTCATCGAGCGCCGCAAGCAGTTTGGGGTTGTCGGTCCTGACTGCGACCGAGTGCGCACGCTGCTCGCTGATCGTGAATGCCGACTTGACGCCCACCTCGCGGGCCAATTCGATGTCCAGCAGGTGACCATCGGCCACGGTTGCCTCGATCAGGCCGGCGGCCACCTGGTGTATCAGCTCCTCGGTCTCGACGTCTTCCGGGGCCGCGACCAGGTCAAGCGCGATACCGGCTTGTTGAAGGTCGCGCAGATCTTTCCAGTACGGACTCGAACGTCGCACCGTGACCACGTGCCCCTGGAGATCCTGCGGCGTACTGATCGGCGAATCGGCCCGCACCACGAGATGCCGCGGTGCGTGATGATAGGGCCGCGAGAAGGCCACGCCCCGTTCGGTCAGGTTCGGATCGGCCTCCAGGAACCCGGCGGCGATGTCGCCTCGACCTTCCCGGAGCCACTCGATCAGCTCGGCATGGCTGTCCGGCACGATGACCTCGAGACGCAGGCGTTTGGCCTTCGCAAAGGCCTTCGCCAATTCGTATTCGAAGCCCTTGAGCTCGCCTTTGTAGAGAAAATAAGACGCCGCGTTGTTGCGCAACAACACGCGCAGGACGCGCCGCTCACGGATCTCGTCGAGGTCGCCGGTGTGGCGCTCCGACTGTGCCCGACCGGCAAACTCCAGGTGCATATAGCGATTGAGTGCGGCACGCAGCTTCGGCGCGTCGTGGCGCAGGCCCCAGGCGATGTCGTCGGTCCCCGGCAGTTCGAAGGCCAGCTTGAGGTCGTCTCGGTAGGCCAGGTACATCTCGGCGATATTGCTGTCGCGCAGCGCGGCATCGACCACGCCGGCCGCAACCGCATCGAGCTCGTCCTCGTCGCTGAACGTCGGTGGGCGGCGGACCAACTCGATCCCCGGATAGCGTTGACGCAGCCGTTCGAGACGTTCCCAGAACGAGGAACTCGGGTCTGCCATCACCCGCTTGCCGTCCAGATCGGCGACCGAGCGGATCGTCTGGTCCGCGTGTGCGACGAGCGCCTGCTGTTTCACGGTCGTCAAAGGCACCGAAAACGCGATCTTTTCGCGCCGCGCCTCGGTAACCGTGAGATTCGCCGCGATGATGTCGCCACGGCCCTCGAGCAGCGCCGGGATCGTGCCGGCGAAGCGCTCTACCGGTACGAGCACGGCATCGAGGCCTTCACTCGCGGCAAACGCCTCGGCGACTTCGTGCTGGTGCGCCACCGGCCAGCCGTCGCGCGGCAGGTAGAAGACGCCTCCGATGTTCGCCGGGGTCAGGATTCTCAATCGTCCGCGGGCGCGCATGGCGTCGAGATCGCCGACATAGTGTTCGACAACCGGTTCGTCGCGGTCCCGCGGCTTTCTGGTCTCGGGCACAGCCACCGACGGAGGCGGCGGCGTCACGACCTCGGAGGCGCGTTCCGCGGCCCGCTCGACCGGCTCCTCGGAACAGGCAGCGAGCAACAGGCACGATGCCGCAGCCATGGTCCACAGCGCGCCGCGCAGGGACCGTCGACGACTGCAAGCCACGCTGGACGGGTTGCCCCTCATGTGCCTGAGTATAACCACTGGGATGCGCCCGAACGGGCAAGGGCAGCTGGCTCAAAATTCTGATACACCGGGCATTTTTCCTTCCTGCCGCGGGACGCCCGAGGCTCCGGAAGAGCCGGCCCGACCCCGCGCCCGGCCGGTCGCCGGGCGGCTTGGAAGTTCGCCGGTGAGGCGGCAGAATGCCGCGAGTAAACTCTGTACCTTCGGCGGTTCCTCTCCAATGACCGGCCCGTCGCGGCGCGTATCGCCGGTCCGTATGGGTTACCGATACGATCAGTGCCGATCGAGTTCGACTGCCGCCCATCCGATGCCCGCCGTATCAGCCAATCATCCGACCTTCAGACGACCACCACTCGGTCGGGCCGCAGACCTCGCCGGCCTGCTCCTGCTGTTCGGCTTGCTGCTGGTGATCACGATCCCGTCGGGCCAGGCGCTCCAGCAGGCGCCGGACGCGCTATGGCATCCCCAGGCCTGGCGCGACTTCCTGGCGCGAGCCGATAGCGCGATTGCGATCCTGCAGTCGCTCTCGATCGCGCTGCTCTCGACGGCTCTGGCCGGGCTGATTGCCCTGCCACTTGCAGGGGTCGCGGCGCAGGCCCGTACCTTCGGCAGGCGGCTGCTTCTGACCGTTGGCGCAGCACCCCTGGTCGTTCCGAGCGCGGTCTGGGCCAGGCTCGTCGAGGACCTGATCCCGCAGCTGCCGGCGGCAGTGTCCGCCTATCTGGTGCAATGGCCGGCGCTTGGGCTGATCGCTGTCTATGCCGTGCACCTGAGCCCGATCATGCTGCTGACCATGACCGCCGCGCTGATGCGTGCGGATCGCGCGCAGGCCGAGTCAGCGCGGTGTCACGGTCTGGGTGATTTCGCCGCCTGGTATCACATGACACTGCCGCAACTCACCCCGGCGCTGGTGCTCGGCAGCACGCTCATTGTGTTGCGTGTCCTGGCGGATACCGGCGCGCCGGGCGTGCTCGGGGTCGAGCGGCTGCTCGCGTTGCAGGCCGGCAGCAGCGGTGCTGCCGGGCCCTATCCCCTGGCCGCTATCCAGACTGCGCTGGTACTGCTGCTGATCTGTGCGAGCCTCGTGGTACTGAGCTGGCGGCACCTGGTCGGCCCCCTGGCAGTGTCCGCACCTGCGCCGCCCTATGCCCCGGGA
>JASFVZ010000182.1:0-5268 GCA_050049565.1 Chromatiaceae bacterium
GAAGAACGCCAGATCGCCCAGGTTTTCCAGTTTCCCGTCGTGTACGACACCATGACCGTTTACGACAACCTGGCCTTCCCGCTGCGCAATCGCGGTGTGCCGGAGCAGCAGGTCGATGCGCGCGTGCGTGCGATCGCCGCGATGACCGACCTGACCGAGATGCTGAAGAAGAAGGCGGCCGGACTGACCGCCGACGGCAAACAAAAGATCTCGTTGGGACGTGGCCTGGTGCGCGAGGACGTCAATGTCGTGATGTTCGACGAACCGTTGACCGTGATCGATCCTCACCTGAAATGGAAGCTGCGCTCGAAGCTCAAGGAGCTGCACCAGCGGATCGGCACCACCATGATCTATGTCACCCACGACCAGACCGAGGCGCTGACCTTTGCCGACAAAGTCGTGGTCATGCACGAGGGGCTCGTCGTGCAGCAGGGCACCCCGGTCGAGCTGTTCGAGCAGCCCAGGCACACCTTCGTCGGTCACTTCATCGGTTCGCCGGGGATGAACCTGATGCCCTGCGAGCTGCACGATGACGGCGCGACGGTGTCGGGGCATCGCATCCCGCTGGATCGCCCCACGGCGTTGCGTGACAAGGGCCGTCGCCTGGAGCTCGGCGTGCGACCGGAGTTCGTGACATTCGTCGAGCCCGGCAGCGCCGATGCGCTCCCGGTCGACGTTGTCGGCGTGCGCGATACGGGGCGATACCGGATCGTTGAAACCGATTTCGCCGGGCACAGGGTGCGTGCGCTGGTGGCGGAGGGGCGGCCTATACCCGAGGGTAGGGCAGCGGTGCGCTTCGATACCGCGCATACGCGAATATACGCTGACAGCTGGATTGCGGAATGAGGGCCTGAGCCATGAGTGCAAAAACCGCCAATCAGAAAGCCTGGCTCCTCGTCGCACCGGTCGTGATCCTGGTTGCATTCAACGCGGTCATCCCCTTGATGACCGTCGTCAACTACTCGGTGCAGGAGACCTTCGGCGACAACCTGTTCTTCTTCGAGGGCATGAAATGGTTCGAAGAGGTACTGGCGTCTGAACGTTTCCACGCCTCCCTGCTGCGCCAGCTGCAGTTCACCTTCATCATCCTGGCGATCGAGGTGCCGCTCGGTGTGGCGATCGCGCTGGCGATGCCGCGCAAAGGGTTCTGGGCCTCGGTCTGCCTGGTATTGATGGCGATGCCGCTGCTGATTCCGTGGAACGTGGTCGGCGCAATGTGGAATATCTTCGCGCTGCCCGATATCGGTCTGCTCGGCAAGACGCTGAACACCCTGGGTTTCGATTACAACTTCACCCGTCAGCCTTTCTCCGCATGGGCGACCTTGATCGCGATGGATGTCTGGCACTGGACCTCGCTGGTCGTGCTGCTCGCCTATGCCGGCCTGAGTTCGATCCCCGAGGCCTACTACCAGGCGGCGCGCATCGACGGCGCCAGTGCCTGGGCGGTGTTCCGCTATATCCAGTTACCCAAGATGAAGCATGTCTTGACTATCGCGGTGCTGCTGCGCTTCATGGACAGTTTCAACATCTACACCGAGCCGTTCGTCCTGACCGGCGGTGGCCCCGGTAACTCGACGACGTTGCTATCGATCGATCTGGTCAAGATCGCGCTTGGACAGTTCGATCTCGGCCCCGCGGCGGCGATGAGCCTTATCTACTTCCTGATCATCCTGCTGTTCTCGTGGATCTTCTACACGGTGATGACCCGCGGAGACAACGACTGATGTACCAACGAAAAAGCCGTTTCAAGTGGCTCGTGCCAACCTTGTACATCGTCTTCCTGATGTTGCCGATCTACTGGCTCTTGAACATGTCGTTCAAGACCACCAACGAGATTCTCGGCACCTTCAGCCTGTTCCCCCAGGAATTCACGCTCGAAAATTACAAGGCGATCTTCACCGACCCGACCTGGTACGAGGGCTATATCAATTCTTTGATCTACGTGTGCCTGAACACCTTGATCTCGGTCACCGTGGCGCTGCCCGCGGCGTATGCCTTCTCACGTTACCGCTTCCTCGGGGACAAGCACCTGTTCTTCTGGCTGCTGACCAACCGTATGGCGCCGGCCGCGGTCTTTGCGCTGCCGTTTTTCCAGCTCTATTCGGCACTCAACCTGTTCGACACCCATATCGCTGTCGCGCTGGCGCACTGCCTGTTCAACATCCCTCTGGCAGTGTGGATCCTTGAAGGGTTCATGTCCGGTGTGCCGAAGGAGTTGGATGAGACCGCCTACATCGATGGGTACTCGTTCACCCGTTTCTTCACCAAGATATTCCTGCCGACCATCGCCGCCGGGATCGGTGTCGCGGCCTTCTTTTGCTTCATGTTCTCGTGGGTCGAACTGCTGCTGGCGAAAACGCTGACCTCGGTGGATGCGAAACCGATCGCCGCTGTCATGACCCGTACCGCCAGCTCGTCAGGCTATGAGCTCGGCCTGCTGGCGGCGGCTGGCACACTGACGATGATTCCAGGTGCAATCGTAATCTTCTTCGTGCGCAACTACATTGCCAAGGGCTTTGCCCTGGGGAGGGTGTGACGATGGGCCTGACCTGGATGGCGTGGACCTGGCAGACAGCCGTTTTCTTCGGCGCGATCGCCTCACTGTTGATCTTGATGACCGTGCTCGAGATCCGCAATCCCGGTGGTAACGCACGCGACGGTATTCTCGGCCTGCGCACCACGCGCGGTGACCGGTTGTTCATTTCACTGCTGAGCTCTGCCTACGTACATATCCTGTGGCTGTTCTTCTTCGGTATGCCGCTGACCTGGGCGATCGTGATTTCGCTGATCCTGGTGGCGGCCATATGGAAGTGGGTCTGAAGAACGGGGAGATCTGACCTGCCATGAATGACTTCATCATCGCCATCGACCAGGGTACGACCAGCTCCCGCGCCATCGTATTCGATACCGCTTTCAGCAACGTCGCGACCGGGCAACAGGAGTTTGCCCAGCACTTTCCTGATTCGGGCTGGGTCGAGCACGAGCCCGATGACATCTGGAATACCACCGTCAACACGGTTCGTGAGGCGATCGCCAGGGCGGGGATATCCGCCGCTGATGTTGCCGCGATCGGCATCACCAACCAGCGCGAGACCACGCTGATCTGGGACCGTGAGACCGGCGAGCCAATCCATCGGGCTGTCGTCTGGCAGGATCGGCGCACGGCGCCGTTGTGCGATCGGCTCAGAGACGAAGGCCTGGAAGCCATATTCAGTGCAAAGACCGGCCTGCTGATTGATCCGTACTTTGCGGGTACCAAGGTGGCATGGCTACTGGACAACGCACCGGGCGCGCGGGCAAAGGCCGAGGCGGGCAAGTTGGCGTTTGGAACCGTCGACAGCTTCCTACTGTGGCGCCTGACCGGCGGCAGGGTGCACGCGACCGATGCAAGCAACGCGTCGCGTACGCTGCTCTACAACATCCGCGACAATCGCTGGGATCCGGAATTGCTCGAGATACTCGGCGTGCCGGCCACGTTGCTGCCCGAGGTAAAGGACTGTGCCGATGATTTCGGCGTTACCACGCCGGAGCTGTTCGGCGCGCCGATCCCGATCCGCGGGATCGCCGGCGACCAGCAGGCGGCGCTTATCGGGCAGGCCTGTTTTGAGCCGGGCATGGTCAAGTCCACCTATGGTACGGGCTGTTTTGCCGTGCTCAATACTGGCGACGAACTGGTGCAGTCTAAGAACCGCCTGGTCAGCACCATCGGTTACCGGCTCCGCGGCAAGACAACCTACGCGCTCGAAGGTTCGATCTTCGTGGCGGGCGCGGCGGTGCAATGGTTGCGTGACGGACTCGGCATCCTTGCCAATGCCGCGCAATCCGGCGAGATGGCCGCGCAGGCTGACCCGAATCAGCAGGTCTACCTGGTGCCTGCCTTCGTTGGATTGGGTGCGCCTCATTGGGAGGCGGGCGCGCGGGGCGCTATCTATGGCATCACGCGCGGAACAGGGCCGAAGGAACTCGCGAAAGCGGCGCTCGAGTCGGTCTGCTACCAGACCCTTGACCTGCTAGAGGCCATGGAGGGCGATTACGCCCAGTCCCCCAATGCGGCGCTGCGCGTGGATGGCGGTATGGTCGCATCGGACTGGACCATGCAGCGCCTTGCGGACATTCTCAACCGACCGGTCAGTCGTCCGCAGGTCCTCGAGACCACAGCGCTGGGCGCGGCCTGGTTGGCAGGCATGCATGCCGGGGTGTGGCCGGACGAACAGGGCTTCGCGGCAAGCTGGCAACTTCAACGCCAGTTCCAACCAGACATGCAGGACATCACCCGTAAGAGGCTTGTCGATGGCTGGCACGATGCCGTCCGCCGGACGTTGAGCTGAAGTATCGTAGCGCGGAGCATTTCCCTTTCACCGCAACAGCGTGCAGATTTGCTCCTGAATCCGACCGGCCGATGGTTCGGGCAGATGCGTCGATCAGTGGAGACTGCAATCGCAATTCTCCGCAGTCACGGCGTAGGACGTGCAACCGGATTGCCTCCGTAGGTATCAGCGTTAGGTTTGTGTGGGAGAACAGAGTGGGTCGCTTCGATTCGCGCGGCGGTTGAGTTGGGCTGGAGCGGTCCTTTGCCGAATGCCGAGGCAGAAATCTATCTCTCCGCCTCGGCTTTTGACGCGTCAATGCGACTCGGCGATTAACTTCTCCAGCGGCCTCCGCACCCTGGACTGCGTTGTTGCCAGCGTTGTGCCCGCCACGCCGTAAGCTCGTCTGGATCGATCGACCCATTGTCATTGAGGTCAATCTCTTCGAACTTCGGGGCTGATGCGGCCCGGCGCATCGGGTAGCCATGCGCTTCACGAACTTGCTGCCGTTCAGCTCGGATTTGTTCGTGCTCTGCGGCGGAGATCACGCCGTCGCCGTTAAGGTCCATCACCTCGAACGGCATCGGGCCCCGGCGCTCATAGTAGTCCTCGTGCTCGTAGTCACTGGCGTTGACACCAGCGCTGCCTGCAATAAGCACTCCCAGTGCTGAGTAAAGAATCTTTTTGCTCCACATGATGGCGCTCCTCGTGTGTGCGGCATATAGATCGTCCTGATCCATCACATGCCGCGTTGCTTGCGTGTCCCTCTGTAACTTCAAGACTAGCGGGGCAAGCTGAAACGACGCTGAAAAGCGGATATCAAAGGCCTTGGGAGATCGGTAGGCGGACACGGACTCTGAGTCCGCCCAGGGAATCAGAGCGCTCGATGTCTACGCTGCCGCCATAGTCGTCAACCAGGTCCTTGACGATTGCAAGTCCGAGCCCGTGTCCGTCGATCTGT
>JASFVZ010000183.1:0-5267 GCA_050049565.1 Chromatiaceae bacterium
GCCGCAACGCGCCGAGTGCGCTGGTCGTGGATCGACAGGGTGTCCGAGGCATCCTGACCCATCATGACATCCTGCGGCTGGTCAACCGCCGCGCCGACTGGGAGCAGTGCCAAGTCGGCGAGATCGCGACCGCGCCGGTCGTCACCGTGCGGGGCGACATGTCCTGCCACGAGGCCTATCAGTTGATGCTGGACCGCGGCCTCAACCACCTGGTACTCGACCCGGGCAGCACCGGCGAATACCGGGTCATTGGTGAGAAGTCCTTTCTGGCCGACGGCCGTCTCCGCGACGATACGGAGACACCCGCCGTCGCGTCGATAATGACCTCGAACCTGGTGACGGTAACGCCCGCCACCAGCCTGTTCGATGTGGTCGGCAGGATGAGCCGCACCGGCTCGGATCACGTCATCGTGGCCCATTCCGAACGCCCCCTTGGGATCATCACCGAACACGACGTCTTCCGCCATCGCGAGGTGCTGGTTCACCAGCCGGATAGCCGGGCCGACCAGATCATGAGTGCCCCGGTCTATACGGTCGAACCCAACATTCCCGTCTATGCGGCGTTGGAGCGCATGGAGACCTGGGGGGTACGCCGGCTGGTCGTCGTCGGACTCGACAGCCGACTGCGCGGCGTCGTCACACTTCACCAGGTCATCAGTGACCGACAGCGACGCTATCTCGATGTCCTGCAGAACAACCTGCGCGCCTGCCAGGAACAGCAGTTTCCCGGGCAACTGCTCGAGGTCGTCAGCGATGGTCTGCTGGTGCTCGAACGGGCGACCGGCATCATCGTCGAAGCGAACCCCCAACTGGCGGAGTGGCTGGGCTATCCGACCGAGGCGCTGACCGGGATGCCGCTTGGCGTGCTGACCGGGCCACACCCGGGCTGGGGTGTCACAGACCGGGTGATTGCCTTCGCGCCGGTGTTCCGTTGCGAGCTGCAGCGCGCCGATCGCAGTCGATTCAGTGTCGAGATATCGACCAAGCGGGTGGCACTGGACGGCCGCGAACTGATCGTTGCGGTCGTACGCGACCTCAGCCCGCGGCTGGCGGCCGAACAGGCCATTCGAGCCAGCGAAGAGCGCCTCGCCCTGGCCCTGCGCGGAGCCGATCTCGGACTGTGGGACTGGAACATCACCACCGGCGCCGCAACCTTCAGCGATCGCAGCCTGGACATCCTCGGGCTGCGCGCGGGCGTGCTGCCGGGACGTTTCGATGCCTGGGAGGCGCTGGTACACCCCGAAGACCAGGGGCGCCGTCGTACCCGCCTCGACGCGCATCTAGACGGTCGCAGCATCCTCTATGAAAGCACCCACCGGATGCGTCACGGCAGCGGTGACTGGCGGTGGATTCTCGAACGCGGTCAGGTCGTCGAGCACGCGGAAGACGGTCGACCGCTGCGCGCCGCAGGCACCCAGATGGACGTGACGGCGGCCCGCCGGGCCCAGGAACGCTTGCGCCTCGTGGCAACGGTATTCGAGAACAGTCACGAGGCGGTGATGATCACCGACGCGGAGAACCGCATCGTCGAGGTCAACCGCGCCTTCTCGGACATCACCGGCTACAGCGCGGCCGATGTGGTGGGCAAGAACCCGCGCATCTTCCAGTCGGGCAGGCACGACGCCGTGTTCTACCAGTCACTGTGGCGCCAACTGCGTGAGCAGGGCTACTGGCGCGGCGAGATCTGGAACCGGCGCAAGGACGGCGACGTCTTCCCGGAATGGCTGAGCATCGCTACGGTCACCGACGAGGCCGGCGAAACCGAACACCATGTCGCGATCTTCTCTGACCTCAGCGAACAGCATCGCTCGCGTGCGGAGATCGATTTCCTCGCGCACCATGATGCATTGACCAACCTGCCGAACCGACTGCTGTTCAACGCACGCCTCGAGCACGCGGTCGACCATGCCCGGCGCGCCGACGCGCAGCTCGCCGTCCTGTTTATCGACCTGGATCACTTCAAGACCATCAACGACAGCCTGGGCCACGCCCTCGGCGACGAGGTCCTGCGCGAAGCCGCGCGGCGCATGCGGGGAGCGCTGCGGGACGATGACACCATCGCGCGCATCGGTGGCGACGAGTTCATCATCCTGTTGGAGGGCACGACCCCGGCCGGTGCGCGCGATGTCGCCGACAAGCTCGGTGCCGTGTTCGGCGAGTCGATGCAGATCGGACCCGAAGCACTGTATGTCAGCCTGAGCATCGGCATCAGCGTGTTCCCGGACGACGGCGACGACGTCGATACGCTGGTCAAGAACGCGGATGCCGCGATGTACAAGGCCAAATCGAGCGGACGCGACAACAGCCAGTTCTACACCCGCGAGCTGACTGCGGAGGCCATGGAACGGGTCTTTCTGCAGAATCATCTGCGACGCGCCATCGAGTACCAGCAGTTCGAACTGTATTACCAACCCCAGGTCGATATCCGCAACGGCCGCACGGTCGGCGTCGAGGCCCTGTTACGCTGGATGCATCCGACCGAAGGCCTGATCATGCCGCTGCGCTTCATCCCGCTGCTCGAAGAGCAGGGTCTGATCCGCCAGGTTGGCCCCTGGGTCTTGCGTCAGGCCTGCCTCGACTGGCTGGAGTGGCGGTCGCGCGGCCTCGCCCCCAGCAGTCTTTCAGTCAACCTGGCGGGACCGCAGATCAACGCCCCCGACGCGGTGGACGAGATCCAGCGGATATTGCGGGAAACCGGCATGCCGCCGGAGCACCTCGAGCTGGAGGTCACCGAGACCTTCGTCATGGACAACCCCGAATCGAACATCAACACCCTGTTGCGGCTGCGGGCGCTCGGTGTGCGCCTGGCGATCGACGACTTCGGTACCGGGTATTCCTCGCTGGCCTATCTGAAACGCCTGCCGATCACCAAGCTGAAGATCGATCGCTCGTTCATTCGCGACGTCCCCGGTGACGGTGATGACGAAGCGATCACGCGCGCGGTGGTGGGGCTCGGTCGTAGCCTGAATCTCGAGATCACCGCCGAAGGTGTCGAGGGTGAAAGCTGCGTCGCGTTCCTGCTCCGCGAAGGCTGTCTGATCGGCCAGGGTTATCTCTGGTCGCGGCCCATGCCGGTCGCCGAACTCAGGGATTGGCTTGCCGTGAACGGCTAGCCGCCGCGCTCAGGCCATCGCCTGCAGATTGGCATACGCGACGACCAACCACTTGGCGCCGGCGTCCTCGAAGTTGACCTGGACCCGGGCACCGTTGCCCTGACCCTCGGCGTTCAGCACCACACCTTCGCCGAACCTGGGATGCCTGACCCTTTGTCCGAGTCGGAAACCGCTGGCCTCCTGCGCCGCCGACAGCGCACCCGCGGCCGGCGCATAGGGTCGTGAGACGCTCGGCCGGGCGCGCACCTCTTCGACCAGATCGGCCGGGATCTCGCGCAGGAAACGCGACGGCGCCGGGTAGTTCTCCGAGCCGTGCAGGCGGCGGCTCTCCGCATGGCTCAGGACCAGTTGCTGCATGGCCCGCGTCATGCCGACATAGCAGAGCCGTCGTTCCTCCTCGAGGCGCTCCGGGTCATCGGCGGACATGCTGTGGGGGAACAGCCCCTCTTCCATACCGCCGATGAAGACCAGCGGAAACTCCAGCCCCTTGGCCGAGTGCATCGTCATCAGCTGCACACAGTCTTCGTACTCATCGGCCTGGGTGTCACCGGCCTCGAGCGCGGCATGCGCGAGAAAGGCGTCCAGCTCGGACAGGTCGGTCGCGTCGTCATCGACCACCGAAAACTGGCGACAGGCGTTGATCAGTTCGTCGAGGTTCTCGAGCCGGTCCTGGCCCTTACCGTCGCGGCTCTTCTCGAAATGCTCACGCAGGCGGGATGCATCGATCACCGATGCGGCGCGCTCCGGGAGATCCAGCCGTTCGCTGTCGACGGCGGCCTCCTCGACCAACGCGAGGAAGGCGCGCAGCGCATTGGCCGCGCGGGCGGCCATGGCGCCGCCGCGCAACAGCTCCTCGCTGGCATGCCAAAGCGAACAGCCGAAATCGCGCGCGTGGGCACGCACCGCGTCGAGCGTCTTGGGCCCGATCCCGCGTGGCGGCTGATTGACCGCGCGCTCGAACGACGGATCGTCATGCCGGTTCGAGACCAGCCGCAGGTAGGCCAGGGCATCCTTGATCTCGGCGCGCTCGAAGAAGCGCAGTCCGCCATAGACCCGGTAGGGGATCGCGGCCTGCAACAGCGCCTCCTCGAACAACCGCGACTGCGCAGTCGTGCGGTAGAGGATCGCGATCTCACTGCGTCGGCTGCCGTCGTCGATCGCCGCCCGCGCGCGGTCGATGACGAAACGGGCTTCGTCGACCTCGTTGAAGGCCGCGTAGATCCGAATCGGCTCGCCGTCACTGTCGGCCGTCCAGAGCTGCTTGCCGAGCCGGGTCGGGTTGTTCGCGATCACCGCGTTTGCCGCCCCGAGGATGTTGCCGGTCGAGCGGTAGTTCTGCTCCAGGCGGACCACCCGGGTGTTCGGGTAGTGCGCCTGGAAATCCTGGATGTTCTCGACGCGTGCACCGCGCCAGCCATAGATCGACTGGTCGTCGTCGCCGACCACGAACAGCCGGTCGGCATCGCCGGCGAGCAGCCGCAACCAGGCGTACTGGATACTGTTGGTGTCCTGGAACTCGTCGACCAACATGGCGCCGAACCGCTCGCGATAATGCGCGAGCACGTTGGGACGGTCGCGCCAGAGCTCGTGCGCCCTGAGCAGCAGCTCGGCGAAGTCGACGCTGCCGGCACGCTGGCAGGCCGCTTCATAGGCACGATAGATGGCGATCATCTGGCGTTGGTAGGGATCACCGCCGTCGTCCAGATGGGCCGCCCGCAGCCCCTCGTCCTTCTGCTTGTTGATGAACCACTGCACTTGGCGCGGCGGCCACTTGCTGTCATCGAGGTTCAGCTCGCGGATCAGTCGCCTGACCAGGCGCTGCTGATCGTCGCTGTCGATGATCTGGAACCC
Source organism: Chromatiaceae bacterium (assembly GCA_050049565.1). Classification (GTDB taxonomy): domain Bacteria; phylum Pseudomonadota; class Gammaproteobacteria; order Chromatiales; family Chromatiaceae; genus Thiosocius. Next base: position 4,965 of record JASFVZ010000183.1, read on the forward strand.
CTGCGGCAGTCCGGCCTCCTGCCAGTGCGCGCGCAGCAGGCGATGCGCGAGTCCATGAAAGGTCCCGACCCACATCCCGCCGACCGGCTGCCCCAGCAGGCCCTCGATGCGGTGGCGCATCTCGCGCGCCGCCTTGTTGGTGAAGGTGACGGCCAGGATGCCCCAGGGTGAGAGCCCTTCGACCTGGATCAACCAGGCGATCCGGTGAACCAGCACGCGGGTCTTGCCCGACCCGGCACCGGCCAGGACCAGGGTGCTGCCCAGCGGTGCAGTCACTGCCGCGCGCTGGGCGTCATTCAGGCT
>JASFVZ010000184.1:0-5222 GCA_050049565.1 Chromatiaceae bacterium
AAGGGCGTCATTTGCGCCAAGGGCGCGTCGGGGATCATGAAGCAGTACTCGCCCGCGCGCCTGACCAAGCCGTTGCTGCGTCGTCGCGGCGGCGCTCGGGGGGAATCGGATTTCGAAGAGATCTCGTGGGACCAGGCCTTTGAGATAATCGAGAAACGGCTCGCCAAGCTGCGTGCTGAAGACCCCAAGCGGTTCGCCCTGTTTACCGGGCGCGACCAGATGCAGGCGCTGACCGGCCTGTTCGCAAAACAGTTCGGCACACCGAACTACGCCGCGCATGGCGGCTTCTGCTCGGTCAACATGGCGGCCGGCCTGATCTACACGATCGGCGGCTCGTTCTGGGAGTTTGGTGGCCCCGACCTCGATCGCGCGAAGCTGTTCGTGATGATCGGCACGGCCGAGGATCACCATTCGAATCCGCTCAAGGTCGCGATCTCGAAATTCAAGCGGCGCGGTGGGCGCTTCATCTCGATCAACCCGGTGCGCACCGGGTACTCGGCGATCGCCGATGAATGGGTGCCGATCAAACCCGGCACTGACGGGGCGCTGCTGCTCGCGATCACCCACGAGATCATCACCCAGGGCCTCTACGATCGCGAGTTCCTGGTCGATTACACGAATGCCGCCGAACTGGTGAACCTCGACACCGATGCGGCCGATTTCGGCATGTTCCTGCGCACCAGCAAGCCGGTCGAAGAGGGCTGCTTCGATCCCCAGAACAAGTTGTGGTGGGACCGCAAGACCAACGGCCCGGTCGACGTGCGCTGTGAGGGTTGCGACCCGTTCCTGCTCGGCGCCTACGAGATCGACGGGAAGCCGGTCAAGACCGCGTTCCAGATGCTCAAGGAGCGGGTCGCGGAGTACACGCCGGAGTGGGCGTCGGGCATCACCGGGATCCCGGTCGAGACGATCAAGCGGCTTGCCCACGAGATGGGCGTCACGGCCCGGGATCAGAAAATCGAACTGCCGATACCCTGGACCGATGTCTGGGGTCGTGAACACGACTCGGTGATCGGCAACCCGGTGGCGTTTCATTCGATGCGGGGGCTGGCTGCCCACTCGAACGGGTTTCAGACCATCCGCGCCCTGGGCGTCCTGATGACCTTGCTCGGCACGATCGACCGCCCGGGCGGCTTCCGCCACAAGGCGCCGTTTCCGCGACCGATCCCGCCCTGCCCGAAGCCGCCCAACGGCCCTGAGGGCGTGCAGCCGAATACGCCGCTGGACGGCATGCCGCTGGGGTGGCCGGCCGATCCGAACGACCTGTTCGTCGACGACGACGGCAATCCGGTCCGGATCGACAAGGCCTTCTCCTGGGAGTACCCGTTGTCGGTACACGGCCTGATGCACAACGTCATCACCAATGCCTGGCGCGGCGATCCCTACCGGATCGATACGCTGCTGCTGTTCATGGCGAACATGGCCTGGAATTCGTCGATGAACACGGCGAAGGTCCGCGAGATGCTGATCGACAAGGACGACAGCGGTGAGTACAAGATCCCCTTCATCATCGTCTGTGATGCGTTCCAGTCCGAGACCGTCGCATTCGCCGACCTGGTGTTGCCCGACACCACCTACCTCGAACGTCACGATGCCCTGTCGATGCTCGACCGGCCGATCTCGGAGTTCGATGGCCCCTGCGACTCGGTGAGGGTCCCGGTGGTCCCGCCAAAAGGCGAATGCAAGCCGTTTCAGGACGTGATCGTCGAGCTGGGCAGCCGCTTGCAACTGCCGGCCTTCGTCAACGCCGACGGCAGCCGAAAGTTTCGCGACTACCCGGATTTCGTCGTCAACTACGAGACCTCGCCGGGGTCCGGGATCGGCTTCCTGTCCGGATGGCGCGGCAAGGGCGGCGAGAAGTTCCTGAAGGGTGAGCCGAATCCCCGCCAATGGGAGATGTACGCCAATAACAACTGTGTCTTCCACTACGAGCTGCCCAGGTCGTACCAGTACATGCGCAACTGGAACAAGGGCTACCTCGAGTGGGCCAGGGCGCACGGCATGACCCGGTATGCCGAGCCGATCAACGTCCACCTCTACTCCGAGGTGTTGCAGAAGTTCCGGCTGGCGGCGCAGGGCAAGCGCAGCGGCCGGCGACCGCCGGCACACCTGGCCAAGCGCATCGCGACCTACTTCGATCCGCTGCCGTTCTATCACGAGCCGCTCGAGTCCGAGTTGATCGATACCCATGCCTACCCGCTGAATGCGCTGACCCAGCGGCCGATGGCGATGTATCACTCCTGGGACAGCCAGAACGCCTGGCTGCGCCAGATCCATACCCACAACTATCTGTTCGTCAGTCCGAAGGTCGGCGCCTCGAACGGGTTCGCCGACGGCGACTGGGTCTGGGTGGAATCTCCACATGGCAAGGTGCGCTGCCTGGCGCGGTTCTCCGAGTCGGTCGAACCGGGCACCGTCTGGACCTGGAACGCGATCGGCAAGGCCGCCGGTTCCTGGGCCCTGCACCCGAAGGCCAATGAGTCCCAAAAGGGGTTCCTGCTGAATCATGTGATCGCCGAGGAGCTGCCGCCGAACGAGGCGGGTGAGCACCTCTCCAATTCGGACCCGGTGACCGGGCAGGCGGCCTGGTTCGATGTGCGGGTGAAGGTCTACAAGGCCGAATCGGATGAACCCGCCGCCACCTTCCCGCAGTTCAAACCGCAGCGCCGCCTGCCGGGTCAGCCGCGCAAGCGTGGCAGGTGGCAGGCGTACTTTGCCGGGAAGTTCCGCCGCAAGGTCGGTCTGGAATAAGCAGGAGACAAGGTATGACACAACTGGCCCTGGTCATCGATTTGAACGTCTGCGTCGGCTGTCATGCCTGCGTGACGTCATGCAAGGAGTGGAACACCTCGGGATGGGCCGGGCCGATGGTCGATCATCGGCCCTATAACGCCGATCCGACCGGCACCTTTTTCAACCGCGTGCAGATGTTCGAGGTCGGCGAGTTCCCGCACACCGAGACCGTGCATTTCCCCAAGAGCTGCCTGCACTGCGAGGAGCCGCCATGTGTCCCGGTCTGCCCGACCGGTGCCTCCTACAAGCGCGAGGACAATGGCGTGGTGCTGGTGGACTACGACAAGTGCATCGGCTGCAAGTACTGCTCCTGGGCCTGCCCCTACGGTGTCCGTGAGCTCGATGAACAACAAAAGGTGATGAAGAAATGCACGCTGTGCATCGACCGCATCACCGATGAATCGCTGCCCGAGAGGGAACGCCAGCCGGCGTGCGTGTTGGCCTGCCCGACCAGCGCGCGGCTCTACGGCGACGTCCATGATCCGGAATCCGAGGTCTCGGTTGCGATCCGCGAAAACGGTGGCTACCAGTTGATGCCGGAATGGGGCACCCAGCCGGCCAACCATTATCTGCCACGGCGCAAGACCCGCATCCAGATCTTCGATGACGAGCTCGAACGCGCCGACAACCCGCTGAAAAAGGAAGCGCCTTTGCCGGCCGCCGAGGGCGATACCCTCGACGACGTGGCGTATTGATCGAAGAGGCGGGCACAGCCCGCCCGGATAATGCAACCCAGACCCGTGCGTCAGGCTGCGCGTGACATTGGCAGCTCCGGGCTGCACCAAACTTGGAGTGAACGATGCACCCCGCGTTCTCGGTGATTTTTCTGACAACCCTGATCGGCGCCGGCCAGGGACTCTTCATGGCGCTGGTGACCGGCCAGGTCTACTCGCTGGCCAACCTGCTCGAGCCGCAGGACAGTGTCGCCTTCTACGCAGCCGGCAGCGCCGTGGCGCTGATCCTGCTCGGTGGCGGTCTGGTCGCAGCGGTGTTTCACCTCGGCAAGCCGAGCTATTTCCTGACACGGGCATGGCGGGGCGTGACCCAGTGGCGGACGTCCTGGCTGTCGCGCGAATTGATCGCGCTGCCGGTGTTCATGCTGCTCGTGCTGGCGTACGGCGCCGTGCATTTCTTCGGCAGGACCGATCCGCTGTTCGTGATCAAGGGCCAGATCCCGGTGGACCTGTCGTTGCTGCTCGGTGTGATCGGTGCACTGATGTCGGTGGTGCTCTATGTGTCGACGGCGATGATCTACGCCAGCCTGAGATTCCTGCAGGAATGGCACAGCCCGCTGACGGTGGCCAACTTCATCCTGCTCGGGCTGGCATCCGGATTCACCCTGACGGCTGCGTTCTCGGCGTGGTCCGGCGTGCAGCTGGTCGCCTTCTTCGGCACCTGGGCGGTGATCTTCACGGTGCTGGCGGCGATCACGCGCGGGTTTTCGATGCTTCGCAACAGCCGGATCAAGCACAAGTCCAGCCTGCGTACCGCGATCGGGGTCAGGCACACCGCGATCCGCCAGGAGTCGATGGGCTTCATGGGCGGCTCCTTCAATACCCGCGAGTTCTTCCACGGCGCCGGTGATGCCACCCTGGCCCTGATCCGGGCATTTTTCATCGTGACGGTGTTCGTGGTCCCGATCATCCTGCTCGGGGCGTCGAACGTCCTGGAGTCGACCAATCTGCCGATGCTGGCATTCCTGGTGCAGTACGGCGGCATGCTCGCGGAACGTTGGTACTTCTTCGCCGAGGCGAAGCATCCGCAGAATCTCTACTACCAGACCGTCGGCTAACACCTCGGCAAATCTGCCATGGGGTCGTTCGATCGCCGGGTTACACTTCGGTCTCACGTGCATTCCGGCTGTCTGAAAGATGCGTCTGATCGAGATCGTCGCCGATGCCGGCCACAGCGACACGCTGGCCGGGATCGCTGACCAAAACCAGGTCACCGACTACTGGTGGGGCGCCGTCGGCGACGACGGGCGCCGCGCGTTTCGCATGCTGGTCAAGGACAGCGTCCGCCAGCCGGTGATGGATGCCGTGCAGAGCCTGCTGGCCGCGTCCGACGACGCGCGCATCATCGTGCAGTCGGTCGAAGCGGTACTGCCCCGAGAGACCGACGAGGCCCCGGTCGCACAACGTGCGACCCGCGAGGAGCTGTACAGCCAGATCGAGAAGGGCACGCGGGTCGATGACAATTACCTGTTGCTGACCGTTCTGTCGACGACCGTGGCGGCGATCGGCCTGATCGAGGACAACGTCGCGGTGGTGATCGGTGCGATGGTCATCGCGCCGCTACTGGGCCCGGTCGTGGCAACGGCGTTTGCCTCGACGCTCGGCGACGGCCGGCTGTTGCGAGCGGCCAGTCGCACCGCGTCGATCGGCATGGGACTGGCCTTTCTCCTGTCGGTGCTGATCGGCTACATCTGG
>JASFVZ010000016.1:0-11012 GCA_050049565.1 Chromatiaceae bacterium
CCAACTGGTCGATCGGGGCGACTGCACCCTCGACCTGCTGAGTCGGCACCAGGAACTGGCGCTCTGGGAGAGTGTGATTGGCGAGAGTCAGACGACACTGCTGCGCCCGGCCGCAGCCGCCGCGCTGGCCAGTGAGGCGTTCGGCCTGTGCTGTGCCTGGTCGCTCGACCACGCCACCCTGGGCGCGGGCCATATCGACACCCGAATCTTCGCGCGCTGGGCCCGATCGTTCGAGGACCGCCTCAGCGGGCAAGACCTGATCGTTCACGCCCAGCTTGCCGATCAGGTGCGCAGGGCCATTGAGGATGCCCGTCTGCCGCTGCCGGAGACACTGCGGGTCGCGGGAATCGACAATCCGCCGCCGAACGTCAACCGCCTGCTGGCCGCCATCAGTGATCGCGGCGTCACCGTCGAACGGCTTGAACCCGGCCAGGACAGGGCCCGCTGCCACCGGGTCACGGCACGTGACGCCGAGCATGAGGTCCACCTCGCGGCACGCTGGGCTGCCCACACCCTGGCCGAGCGGCCCGATGCCCGGCTCGCCATCGTCTCCTCGGCACTGGGGGCTGAACGCGAGACGATCACCCGGGTCCTGACCCAGACGCTGACACCGAACCGCTATCTGTACCGCGGGACCAGCCCGCCGCCGTTCAACCTGTCGCTCGGCGAACCGCTCAGCGAGCTGCCGATGATCGATCATGCCTTGACGACGCTGCGATTGTTGTCGGGACCGCAGGCACTCGGCGAGATCGGCAAGCTGCTGCGCAGCCCGTTCATCGGCGGACACGGACACGAGGCCGAGCGGCGCGCCCAACTCGACGCCCTGTTGCGCCGCGACGGTCTGCCACGGCTCGGCATGGATCGCCTGCTGGGGCGGATGCAGGGCTTCGACGCCGCCGCCCCCGCTGCCTGTCCGGACCTGCTGGGCCGACTCCGACAGGCCCGCGCGAACCTGCCGGCACCGGGTCAACGGCTTGCCCCGTCGGCATGGGCGGAGCACCTCAGAGCCTTGCTCAAAGCGCTCGGCTGGCCGGGCGACCGGGGTCTCGACAGTGGCGAGTTCCAACAGTACCAGCGCTTCATCGACCTGTTCGAAGAGCTGTCCGGCCTGAGCAAGGTGCGGGACCGAATCGGCCTCGCCGAGGCCATCCGTCAGCTCACCCGGATCGCGCACGACACCGTGTTCCAGCCCCAGTCGCCACCGAGCCCGCTGCAGGTCGTAGGGCCACTCGAGGCGGCGGGCCTGCAGTTCGACGAAATCTGGCTGCTCGGCGCCGACGAGCGACACTGGCCGGCGCCGCCGCGACCCAATCCCCTGCTGCCGGCAGCACTGCAACGCGAACTCGGCATGCCGCATGCGTCGGCCGAGCGCGAACTCGACTTCGCCGTGGACCTGCTGGACCAGCTGCGCGGCGCGGCGCCGCTGCTGATCGCAAGCCACCCGACTGGCGCCGACGAACAACGCGTGGATCCGAGCCCGTTGATCACCGACTGGGCGCCGCTCGATGCCCCGTTCCTGTCGGACGATGGCGCGCTACCGATGATCACCGCGACGGCCGCACCGGGGCCTGCCGAGCCGATGCCAGCGAGCAAAGGCCTGCGCGGCCCGCACCGACCCGCGGGCGGCGCGGCACTACTGGCCGCGCAGGCGAACTGCCCGTTTGCGGCGGTCGCCGGCTACCGCCTGCAGGCAAGGGCACTGGACGAACCGAGCACGACGCCGGACCCGGCGCTGCTGGGCACACTCGTCCACCGCCTGTTGCAGCGGGTCTGGCAGGATCTCGAGACGTCATCGGCACTGCATGCCCGTTCGAGGGAGGCGCTGGCCGAAACCATCGGCGAACTCGCCGGACAGGTGCTGGCTGACGCGGCACGTCGTCGACCCGATCTGTTCACCGCGCGGTTCCGACTGCTCGAGCGCGACCGCCTGGTCGCCCTGACGCTCGACTGGCTGGATCTCGAGCGGCAGCGCCAACGCCCGTTTGCCGTGCTCGCGCTCGAGCGCGACCAGACGATCCGGATCAGCGGCATCGAACTGCAGACCAGGGCCGACCGCATCGATCGCCTCGAAGACGGTTCGGCGGTCGTGATCGACTACAAGACCGGACGCGAGCTGACCGACGCCGGTTGGTACGAAGACCGGGTTACCGAACCGCAGCTGCCGCTCTACGCGCTGGCAGCCGGTCCGGAGGTTGCGGCGAGTCTGCTGGCCCGGGTACGCAGCGATGGCAGCGGCTGCCGTTTCGTCGGCATCAGCAGGCAACCCGATTTCGGTGCCGGTGTACCGGCACTCGAGGCGCGGGCCGAAGGTCTCGGTTGGGACGACCTCATCGCACATTGGCGGACCAGTCTCGGCGCGCTCGCAGCGGAGTTCGCGGCCGGGCGCGCCGACCCGACCCCGTCACCCGCCGCCTGCCGCTACTGCGACTTCGCCGGACTGTGCCGCGTCGGCGAACGCACCCCGGGTGACGACGATGGCTGAACCACCGCCAGGCGACAGCGCCGCGCGCGCGAAGGCGCTCGACACCACGGCCTCGTTCATCGTCCAGGCGCCGGCCGGGTCGGGCAAGACCGGGCTGCTGACCCAACGCCTGTTGGCCCTGCTGGCGAAGGCCGCCGAGCCGGAGGACATCCTCGCGATCACCTTCACCCGCAAGGCCGCCGCCGAGATGCGGCACCGGGTGCTCGATGCACTCGCCGCCGCCCAACGATCCGCACCGGAGGACGCCTATGCGCGCCGCACCTGGGAGCTGGCGCGCTCGGCCCTCGCGCGCGACGCGGCGCGCGGCTGGCAGCTGACGCGGAATCCGAACCGCCTGCGCATCCAGACCTTCGACAGTCTCAATCACGCCCTGGCGCGCCAGCTCCCGTTGACCGGCGCCCTGGGCGCGACCCCCGGGGTGCTCGACGACGCGTCGCCGCACTATCGCAGTGCCGCCGTCAACACCCTCGACCAGCTCGAGGAACCGGGCATTGGCGACGATCTCGCGATTGTCCTGCGCCACCTGGACAACCGTCGCGCCCTGCTGGAGGCCCTGCTCGCGGCGATGCTGGCCCGGCGCGACCAGTGGCTGGCGCTGAGCCTCGAGCCGCCGGACGGCACATCGACGGTCGACGCGCTGGGTCGTGCGATCGCCGACCAGCTCGCCAGCGTCGTCGCGGCCAGCGGCCCGGTATGGCTGGCCGACCTGCAGGCGCTGGCCGCACAGGCCGGCCAGACCTTGCGCGACACCGGCCAGCCCGGGCATCCGCTGGCCGCACTGGCCGGGCCGGCGCAGAACTGGCCGGTCGACTGGGCCGGGTTGCCCCGCTGGAAGGCCCTCGCGACCCTGCTGCTGACCGAGCAACGCCAACCGCGGCGACGGTGGGACAAGCGCATCGGCTTTCCATCGGCGACCGAGACCGGTCTCGATGCATCGGAACGCGATCGCCGCCGCGCGGCAAAAGAGACGATCGCAGACATCGCCGGACGGCTCGCCGAGGACCAGGCGCTCGCGACCGCGTGGTCCTGGGTACCGCTGCTGCCGACCGAGCCACCGGACGCCACCCGACAGCAGGTGCTCGATGCCACGCTGCGGGTGCTGGTGCGGGCGGCGGCCGAATTGCAGCTGGTGTTCGCCGAGGCCGGCGAGGTCGATTTCACCGAGATCCAGCTGCGCGCCCTGCAGGCGCTCGGACACCCCGAGCAGCCGAGTGATCTGGCGCTGCGACTCGACTACCGCCTGCAGCACCTGCTGGTCGACGAGTTCCAGGACACGTCGAGCACGCAGTTCCGGCTGCTCGAACAGCTGACCGCGGGCTGGAGCCCGGAAGACGGACGAACCCTGTTCGCGGTCGGCGACCCGATGCAGTCGATCTACCGGTTCCGCGAGGCCGAGGTCGGTCTCTACCTGCAGGCCTGGCAATCCGGACTGGCCAACGTCACCCTGCAGCGACTGCGGCTGAGCGTGAACTTCCGCTCTCGGTCCGGGATCGTCGACTGGATCAACCGGCACTTCCCGCAGGTGCTGCCACCGGCCAGTGATCCGCTGCGCGGCGCCGTGGCCTACACCGCCGCCCAGCCCAACGACACCCGCACGGATCCGGCGGCCGTCCAGCTGCACATCACGCGCGGGCAGGACCTGCAGGCGGAGGCCGATACCGTGGTCAGCCTGGTGCGCGAGGCACGCGCCCGGACGCCGGATCAGCGCGTCGCGATCCTGGCCCGTGCCCGCTCACACCTTGCGGTGATCGCCCAGGCATTGACGCGTGCCGGGTTGCGGTTCCGCGCCGTCGACATCGACCCGCTGGCCGAACGCCCGGTGGTCCGCGACCTGCGGGCCCTGACCCGTGCACTGCTGCACCCCGCCGACCGCCTGTCGTGGCTCACCGTCCTGCATGCCCCGTGGATCGGCCTGCCGCTCGAGACCCTGCTGAGGATCGCCGAGGGGCGCAGCGGGAGCCTGCCGCTGCTGTTGCGCGACGCCGGTCTGCTGGCCGGGCTCGACGGCGACGCGCGCGCGCGCATTGATCGGCTGTTGCAGGTGCTCGACGAGGCAGGACCGGCCCGCGGCCGCCGATCGCTGCGCCAATGGGTCGAGGGCATCTGGCTGCGGCTCGGCGGCCTGGCGGCTGCCGGGGTTGCGGCGAACGCCGACGCCCAGGCCTTCCTTGCCCTGCTCGACCGGCACGCGGTCGCCGGCGGGCTGGTCGATTTCGCCAGGCTCGACGAAGCGATCGAGACACTCTACGCCGCGCCGGACAACCGGGCGGACGACCACCTGCAGCTGATGACGATGCACAAGGCCAAGGGGCTTGAGTTCGACACTGTGATACTGCCGGGTCTCGGCCGCCGTGCGCGACCGGATGCCGGCGAGCTGCTGTACTGGCTCGAGCGCCCCGCCGCCGGCGGCGTCACCGAGCTGCTGATGGCCCCCATCCGGTGCGCCGGGGAATCCCGGGAACCGATATCCGACTACCTCCGTGCGGTCGACAAGGACAAGTCGGAACTCGAGACGGCGCGGCTGCTCTATGTCGCGGCGACGCGCGCGCGCCGCCGCCTGCACCTGCTGGGACATGTCGCCCCCGGCCAGGCGGGTTCGCCGGCGAACCCCGCCGCAGGCAGCCTGTTGAAAATGCTCTGGCCGGCGATCGGCGACCAGGTCGATACGCTGCCCGAAAACGCTGAGCCGACCACCGTAGCGGCGGAGCAACCGCGCCCGCTCGAATCCCTACGACGGCTTGCCGCCGACTGGCAACCGGCCGACCTCGCGGACCTCGATCGCCCGACAGCCAACGACAGCCGCGCCGCTGAGGAGACGGCGATCGAGTTTTCCTGGGCCGGCAACACCGCGCGCCATGTCGGAACCGTCGTGCATCGCCAACTCGAACGCATCGCCGGCGATGGCATCGCCAACTGGCCGGGCGACCGTGCCGCGACACTGCAGCAGCCGGTGCGACTGGCACTGGCCCAGCTCGGTGTCACACCCGACGAGCTGGATAATGCGGTCGCCAAGGCGCTGCGTGCGATTCGCAATACCCTGGAAGACGAGCGCGGCCGGTGGGTCCTGGCCGACCACGCCGAGGCGCGCAGCGAATGGGCGCTGACGCTGCATGGCGAGAGGCCGAGTCATCTGATTATCGATCGGACCTTCGTCGACGACGGCATCCGCTGGATCGTCGACTACAAGACGGGTGATCATCACGGCGCCAACCTCGAGCGTTTTCTCGACGAAGAGCAGGCCCGCTATCGCGAGCAGCTCGAGACCTACGCGCAGTTGCTCGGCCACCTCGACCGCCGCCCGATCCGCCTGGCGCTCTACTTCCCTTTGTTCCCGGGCTGGCGGCAATGGGCGTACCGCGGCTGATACGATTACCCCATGGTCAATGTCATCGTCGACCCGGAGTCGCGGGCGCTGCAGGAGCGCTTCGCGCTGATCAAGACGCCGCGCAAGAGTCGCCAGCGCTACCCCGAAGGCTGCGTCCAACTGGTAGAGTCAAGAGAAGCGGCCGTCGCTGGGGCTGAGCCTTCGAAGAACCTGCACCCGGCGGTGGTCTACGGCCCGTCCGTTTCGTCTGAGAGCCAGCGCATCTATTACCTTGTCCAATGGCTGTGAAGCACCAGGTCGAGCCTCCGCCGACCGCAATCGACCCCACACCCGACTGGCACAGCCTGGACCGGGACCAGGTACTCCAACGGATCGAGGGAGATATGCGGGGGCTCGGCGAGGCCGAGGCGTTGCGCCGGCTCGAAACCTATGGCCGCAACCGCCTGCCGGAGGCGCCCCGGCGCCATCCCCTGCTGCGCTTCCTGCTCCAGTTTCACAACATCCTGATCTATGTGCTGCTGGGTGCTGCCGTGATAACCGCGCTGCTGCACCACGTGATCGACACCCTGGTGATACTGGCCGTGGTGGTCGTCAATGCGCTGATCGGTTTCGTCCAGGAGGGCAAGGCCGAATCGGCCATGGAGGCCATACGCCAGATGCTGGCGCCGCGTGCGACGGTTATTCGCGACGGCGAGCGGCACACCATCGACGGTGAAGACCTGGTGCCGGGTGACATCGTCCTGGTCGAAGCCGGCGACAGGGTCCCGGCTGACCTGCGTCTATTCAGAACAAACAGTCTGCAGATCCAGGAATCGATTCTGACCGGCGAATCGTTACCGGTCGAGAAGGGCGTTGCGCCGGTCGAGCGCAATGCCGCCCTCGGCGACCGTGCCTGCATGGCGTTCAGCGGCACCTCGGTGACCAGTGGCCAGGGGCTGGGCATCGTCGTGGCAACCGGGGACGCGACCCAGATCGGCCTGATAAGCGGATTGTTGTCGCGGGTCGAGGCCCTGACGACGCCGCTGGTCGAGCAGATGGCTGTGTTCGCCAAGTGGCTCACGCTGTTCATCCTGGTAGTCGCCGGCGTGATCCTCGCGTTCGGCTACTTCGTCCTGCAGCATGATTTCGGCGAACTGTTCATGGCCGTGGTCGGCCTGTCGGTAGCGGCGATCCCGGAGGGACTACCTGCCGTGCTGACGATTACGCTGGCTGTCGGCGTCCAGGCAATGGCCAGGCGCAACGCGATCGTCAGACGACTACCGGCGATCGAGACGCTGGGGTCGGTATCGGTCATCTGCTCCGACAAGACCGGCACTCTGACGCGGAACGAGATGAGCGTTGCCTCGCTCGTCACGGCTACACACAGCTTTGCCGTCCGCGGGACCGGCTATGAGCCCGTGGGGACGATCGAGATGGCGGCCGCACCGGTCGACGCCGCGACTCATCCAGACCTGGTCGAGGTTGCACGTGCCGCCGTGCTCTGCAACGACGCGGAAATAAAGAACCGCGACGGTGTATGGGCAGTAGAAGGCGATCCGATGGAAGGCGCTCTGCTGGCAGCGGCGGGGCGGATCGGGATATTGCCGGCCGAGACACGCGGACACTGGCCACGCAGTGACTCGATCCCGTTCGACGCCAAGCATCGCTTCATGGCCACGCTGAACCATGATCACGCGCATCACGTCGTCGCGTTCGTCAAGGGCGCGCCCGAGCAGGTGCTGGGTATGTGCCGCGATCAACGTCTGCCCGACGGCACCGTTGCGCCCATCGCGCCTGCCTACTGGCAGGACCAGGCGGAGCGGATTGCGGCTCAGGGACAGCGGGTGCTGGCCTTAGCCGCGAAACCGCTGCCGTCAAAGCAGACCGTACTGGAGTTCGAAGATGTCGAGCATGGCCTGACACTCTTGGCCCTGGTCGGCCTGATCGATCCGCCACGAGACGAGGCCATCGCTGCGGTCGCGGAGTGCGATTCTGCCGGGATCCAGGTCAAGATGATCACCGGCGATCATGCCACGACGGCCATCGCAATCGGGCGCCGGCTTGGGCTGCGTAACCCGGACCGCGCGTTGACCGGCGTGGATATCGACCAGCTGGACGATGCGGCACTGGCCGAGGCGGTGCTGGAAACCGACGTGTTCGCGCGCACCAGTCCAGAGCACAAGCTGCGCCTGGTCATGACCTTGCAAGCGCAGGGCAAGACCATCGCGATGACCGGCGACGGGGTCAACGATGCGCCGGCGTTGAAGCGTGCGGACGCAGGGATCGCGATGGGCCGGAAGGGTAGCGAGGCCGCAAAAGAGGCCTCCGAGCTGGTCCTCGCTGACGACAATTTCGTCTCGATCGCAGCTGCCGTGCGTGAAGGGCGGACGGTCTACGCCAATATCAAGAAGGTGATCAGCTGGACCCTGCCGACCAATGCGGGCGAGGCCTCGACCATCATCATGGCGCTGATGGCCGGTATGGCGCTACCGATCACCCCGGTCCAGATCCTGTGGGTCAATATGATAACGGCGGTGACCCTGGGCATCGCGCTGGCCTTCGAGCCCACCGAGGCCGATACCATGCGCCGCCCACCACGCCCACGCAGCGAACCGCTGCTGTCCGGTTCCCTGGTCTGGCACATCATACTGGTGGCCGCCCTATTTCTTTGCGGCGTCTTCGGCATCTATGCCTATGCGATCGACCGTGGCTATCCGATCGAGCTTGCGCGCACGATGGCCATGAACACGCTGGTCGTGATGGAGATATTCCACCTCTTCTTCATCCGCAACATGAACGCAAGATCGCTGACCTGGCGCGCGGTACGCGGTACGAAAGCGGTCTGGCTTGCGGTCATCATCGTTGCGGTCGGTCAGTTGGCCCTCACCTACGTCCCTCCCCTGCAGAGCGTTTTTGGCACTCAGGCGATCGGGGTGCTGGATGGCGCGTTGATCGTGATGATCGGTGTTGGGCTTTTCGCAACTATCGAGATCGAAAAGCAGATGCGGCTGCGGCTGATATCACCTCTGCGCCCATGACCGTTCACGCCTCCGATTGACCAGCCAACATGGAAGTCACCGCGGCATCGACCGGTGCTGCCCGGGGATCACCCAGGTCGATTACGCCGCCGGCGAGCCGCATGGCTCTCGTTGGATGTGGCCATGTGCTTTGGGGGAATCCGTTGCATCGAAGGCGGCACGCGGCAGTCGCGAGCAATCGCCGCAGGCTGGCGGGATAGCGCGGCCTCTTGAATCGCGTCGCGCGGCCCCCATCTGGGTGGTGCGGGCGCCTTCGGGGCCCGACAAGCGGCGGTTCCGCGGAACGCCAATAACCTGTTGCTTTATGAGGACAAAAACCATGAATGCTTACGATTTTTCCCCGCTTTTCCGGACTGCAATCGGCTTTGACCGCCTCGCCCATGCGCTCGAGTCGGCCAATCGCGCGGAGGCCGGCGGGTACCCCCCGTACAACATCGAACTGACCGGCGAGGATCGCTATCGCATCACGATGGCCGTGGCCGGCTTCACGACGGAAGAGATCGAGATCGAGACCAAGGACAACCTGCTGCGTGTGACCGGCAAGAAGTCGGGTGATGTCGCCGATCGGCAGTTCCTGCATCGCGGGATCGCCAACCGCGACTTCGAACGCAACTACCAGCTGGCTGACTATGTCAGGGTCCAGAGCGCCGAGCTGAAGGACGGGCTGTTGCATATCGATCTGCAGCGTGAAGTGCCGGAGGCGATGAAGCCGCGCCGCATCGAGATCAACAGCGGTGGTGAGAAGCTGATCGACAGCCAGGCCGACGCCGCCTGATCGGCCGACAGCGGATGCCGGCCCGGCAGATATCGCCGGGTCGGCATCGTTCGCAGCACTGATCGCCGAGATGCATCGACTGATAAACGGTTTACGCAGCGGCCTAGCAATAACGGTGATCGGTCTGATCACCTGGCTACCGGTCGCTCGCGCCGCGCTGCCCGCGGCGGTCGACGGCCAGCCCCTCCCCAGTCTGGCGCCGATGCTCGAGCGGGTGACGCCCGCCGTGGTCAACATATCGACGGTCAGTGTCGTCCGTCGCGAAGTTCACCCACTACTGAGCGACCCGTTCTTCCGACGCTTCTTTGACCTGCCGCGTGAATCGCGCAGACGGCGCGAGCAGAGTCTGGGCTCCGGCGTGATCGTCGACGCGCGCAACGGGTACGTACTGACCAACCACCATGTCATCGAGCAGGCCGATGAGATCTATGTCACCCTGCACGATCGGCGAGAGCTCGCGGCGACGCTGCTCGGCGCCGACCCCGAGACCGACGTTGCCCTGCTGCAGATTCCCAGCGACAACCTGACCGCCATCGATGTCAGTGACTCCGACCGGCTGCGCGTCGGCGACTTCGTGGTCGCGATAGGAAATCCGTTCGGGCTCAACCAGACCGTCACCTCGGGGATCGTCAGTGCGCTGGGGCGCAGTGGCCTCGGCATCGAAGGCTATGAGAACTTCATCCAGACCGACGCCTCGATCAATCCCGGCAACTCCGGCGGACCACTGGTCAATCTGCGGGGCGAACTCGTCGGTATCAACACCGCGATCCTGGCACCCGGCGGCGGCAACATCGGCATCGGCTTCGCGATACCGATCAACATGGCGACGGCCATCAAGCGTCAGATCGTCGAATTCGGAAGCGTACAACGCGGGACCTTCGGCGTCAGCCTGCAGGACATCGACCCCGATCTCGCCCGCGCTTTGCGGCTGGCACCCGGCAGCCGCGGCGCCGTGGTCACCGACGTCAAGGACGGCTCGGCTGCCGCCAGCGCGGGACTGCGCGCCGGCGACCTGGTCACCGCGCTGAACGACCGTCCGATCACCAGCGCCAACGACCTGACCGCACAACTGGCCCTGCTGCGCGTCGGCGAGCGCCTGCGGGTCGACATCATCCGCAGCGGCAGCGCGCGCCGGATCGAGGCGCGGATCGCCGACCCGTTCGAAGGCTTTGTCAATGCCGGTCGGCTCAGCAGTGAGTTCGACGGTACGCGGTTGCGTGCCATCGTCGACGAGTCACACCTCGGCAGTAACACCGGCATTGCGGTGGGGCCGGTCACCCGCGACAGCAGTGCGTGGCGTAATGGCCTGCGCGAAGGCGACGTGATCTTCGAGGTCAACGGCGAGCGGGTTACCACGTTGGATCAGCTGAGCGACGCCGCCGGGAGCCGTCTGAGCGAGATGAAGCTGCGACG
>JASFVZ010000185.1:0-5211 GCA_050049565.1 Chromatiaceae bacterium
GTTATCCTGCTGTTCGTGCTGACCGTGGTTCTGTCATGGATCATCATGGTAGCCAGCGGTGAGGACGTTCTCGATGCCCTTTTCGAGGTCGTTTCCGCGGTCGGCACGGTGGGGCTGTCGACGGGTATCGCTAGCCATGACCTGGCGACCGGGCTAAAAATTTTGCTTTGCCTGGATATGCTGTTCGGACGGTTGGAAGTGCTTGCGCTGTTGGTGCTACTTTACCCTCCAACCTGGCTTGGGCGACGGATCGAGGACTGATGAAGGCAGTATTCCTGGGGGGCGGTTCGCTGTCGCTGAGTACGGCACGCGTCCTACTGAAACGTGGGCACGAGATCGTGCTGATCGAGCGCGATAAAGAGGTGATCGATTCGGTGTCCGACGAACTCGATTGTGGGTTCATCCATGGAGACGGCAGTCGGCCAGTCATCCAGCGCGAGGCAGACCCGCGACACACCGACGTGTTGTACTGCCTCACCGATCAGGACCAGACCAATATTATTGCCAGCCTGGTTGGCCGCTCGCTGGGCTTTCGGCGCGTCGTGACCAAGATCGATGACCCCGAACTGGAACACATCTGTCTTGAACTCGGTCTGGAGGACACCATCATCCCTTCGCGGACGATCGGTATCCATCTCGCCGACCTGTTCGAGGGTCGCGACCCCTTGGCGTTTTCGACCATGATCCGCGACGAGGCCAGGGTGTTCTCGTTTGTTGCACGTGTCGATCAGGTCGGCCCTTTGAGCGATCTGGATCTGCCGAAACAAACCCGGATCGTTTGTCTATATCGTGACGGCGAGTTCCTGGTCCCCGATGACCATGCACGCCTGAAAGCAAAAGACGAGGTGGTGCTGATCACGCATCGAGACAACCTGGATGTGCTGGGCGAACGTTTCGAGACCGCCCGGTGAGAGAAAATCCGCCACTCAATCGGCATCGGGCGATAGCGGCGAACCCACCGACGCATCCAGGTCTGCCGCGTTCAGCAGGATTACCTCGATCTCTTCGATGATCTCCTCTTGACGCAACGCCTGTACGTGTCGGCGAATCCCCGCGACCCGCTGTTCGAGATGTCGCAGGGCGCCGTCGAGATGACGCAGGCGCCGATCGTTCTCGGCCAACAGGGATTCGAACAGCACGCCATGCAGGGCTGCGAACAGGTACTGCTCGCCGAGTGCCAGCAAAAAGGTGCGCGCGGGCAGGTTGAGCAACGGCGCATTCTCATGCTGACGTGGGGCGCCGCGCTGGTCTTCGAACGGTGGCAGCATCCTGACCACGCATGGGATGCCTTCCTCGGCGTCCTGGTAAACAACGCTCAGCTGAAGTGCCCCGCGGCGCTGTCGCTGCGACTCGAGCCGATCGACGATCGTCCCCAGTACGGATGGAATCTCCTCGGCAACGTCCGCTCCCTCGATGGCGGAATCGAGCTCGTACTTCGCACCCAGGCGTCGACACAATTTTTGTCCCACACCAATTACCGTCAGCCGGGCAGTGCCGGCAGCGGCAGTTTTTCTCTGCAGTTCTTCGACCAGACGTTCGTTGAAATCACCGCAGAAACCCCGCCGCGATCCGACCACCAGGTAAATGTGGTGTGCCGACGGCATTGCTGGCAGGGTTTCCGGAAAGAAGGCCAGGAAATCGGCCGCGACGGCCTCGATCTGCCCGATCACGCCGCGCTGGTGCTCGATCAGGCGCGCCAACTTGCGTGTCTCCATGAAGGCCAGGTTCTTCATGCTGCCAATGATCTCACCGCTCTCGCTGAGCCTAGTGAGACGTTGCTGCATTCTCCGCCTCTGGGTCACGCGGAGGTCCCCGGTGCCTGGCCGACCCAGGCTTCCAGGTAGCTCACCCAGTCATCACGCGGACTGTCGAGCGTGAGGCCCGATCGCTGGACAGCCGATCGCAGGGCCGCCAGCCTTTCGCTGACGCTGTCGGGGCCGCACTCCTTCAAAAAGCCTTCATTGAATGCGATCAGCCAGGCGAGTTGGAAAACCGCTGGGAGTGGATCAAGACGATCCTGTTTGAGGATCTCACGCAAACGCTCCCCGGCCTGAATGGCGCGTTCCATCGATGCCTCGAGGCGCGTACCGAAACGGGTGAACACCTCAAGTTCGAGAAACTGCAGATAATCGAGTTTCATGCGTCCTGCCTCGGCCTTGATTCCCCGGTGCTGCGCTGCGCCGCCGATCCGCGATACCGATCGTCCGATGTCGATTGCCGGGCGGAAGCCAGCATCGAACAGGCCGGCGTCCAGGTAGATTTGTCCGTCGGTGATCGAGATGAGATTGGTCGGGATGTAGGCGGCGATCTCTCCCTGGGTCGTCTCGACGATCGGCAGCGCCGTCATGCTGCCACCGCCGGCGGATGCGTTCAGACAGGTCGATCTTTCCAGCAGCTTGGCATGGATGGAAAACACGTCGCCGGGATAGGCTTCGCGACCGGGGGGACGGCGTAACAGCAGTGACAACTCGCGGTAGGTACGCGCGTGGGTCGACAGGTCGTCATAAACCACCAGCGTGTCTCGTCCACGCTGCATCCAGTACTCTGCGATCGCACACCCCGCGTAGGGCGCCAGGTGTTGCAAACCCGGTAGTGCGGTCGCCTCCGCTACGACCACCGTCGTGTAATCGAGCGCGCCATACCGGCGCAACAGTTCGAGCGTCGTTACCACGGTGGAACGTTTCTGTCCGATCAACACGTAGACGCAGTTCACGTGTCTACCCTGCTGATTGATCACCGTGTCGATTGCGATGGAACTCCGACCGAGACCTTCGTCACCGATGATCAACTGGCGCTGGCCTTTGCCTATGGGGATCAGGGTGTCGATGATTTTCAGTCCGGTATACAGGGGCTTGGATACAAAGTCGCGCGCCGTGATCCGCGGCGATCGGGTCTCGAGCGGCTGGCGCGTAGCGGCTATTGGCGCGGCGCTACCGTCGAGCGGCGTGCCGAGTGGATCGACCACGCGGCCGATCATTTCGTCTCCGGCCGGCGCACTGAGGGTCTCGCGTGCGATGGCAGCGGCGGTTCCCGCCGTCAGCTTCGGGGTTTGTAACAGCAGTACGGCACCAATTCTGTCCGGTCGCAGGTCGAACACCAGTGCGATGCTGCCGTCGTCTAGGTGCAACACGTCATCGATGGCCGCGGAGGGCAGTCCGGTGACCCAGACGATGCCGTCACCGACAGCCGATACGCTGCCCAACTGGCCGACCCGCAACCCGAACCGGTAATGGTCAAGCCAGCGCTTTTGCTTTGCCAGTGGCCCGCTGGCCGCGGGGTCAACCAGATTCATATTCCTGGTCCGAGAAAGCTTTGAGTTCATCCCGCAGGTTGGCGCCCAGAGTCCAGTCACCGAGGGACAGTCGCAGCCCGGCAATCAGTTCCGGTTGTTGTGAAAACGACACGGCCATGTGACGACTGGCGACAGCATTCAGTGACTGTGTGATCGCCGCGCGCTGTGTCTCATCGAGCGCGAATGCGCTTTGCACCTCGACTCTAGCGGTGTCGGCGCGTCGCAGCGCAACCTGCTGTGCTTCGGGTAAATGCGTGAACTGTTCGCAAAACAGCTCGACGATCCGTGCCTCAAGCTCGGGTCCGGATAGGACGTGCAGCAGTTTCGATGCGAACCTGGCGCCGAGTCGAAGGGCCTCGCGCTGGCGTTGCTCCTCGAACTCGGTTGCCTGGCGTTGCTCGAGCACCTCCACCTTTTCGCGCTCGGCATCCAGGGTCTGCCGCAGTTCGTCCATGGCGTGGCTACGCTGTTGCTGCAACTCGCGCTGCAGTTCCTCCCGCGCAGCAAGCTTGTCCTGCTGCCACGCCGCCAGTCGGTTCTCGAATTGTTCACGCAGCTGTTGCGCCGTCTCTTCGCGTTCTCTGGCTTCGTTCAGAGTCGTCTCGATATCGGCGCGCCGTCGCTCGATAACCTGTAGCACCGGCCGGTACAGAAAATGTTTAAGAATCCAGACCAGGACCAGGAAATTGAGGATCTCGAGAGCGACGGTCGTCCAGTCCAGTTCCACGCGTTGAATCTCCCCCTACTGTTCCGGCGTCAACTCGGCAACAGGTATTCGAGCAGCGGGTTGCGGAACAACACGATGAGAACGATCACCAGCACATAAATGGCCAGCGATTCGATCATCGCCAGCCCGATGAACAGGGTTCGGGTAATCGAGCGCTCCGCCTCTGGTTGCCGCGAGAGTGCGTCGAGTGCGCTGCTGATTGCCCGTCCCATCGCAAATGCCGGCAGTATCACGCCGAGCGCGATGCCGAGTACCGACGCTACTGTCGATGCCAGAACAAACCACGACATATCCGTCATTCTTTCGTCTCCTGTTTTTCAAGGCGTTTGAGCTGTTGTGACTGAATGCCACCCGCCACGTAGAACAAGGCCAGCATGCCGAATATGTATGCCTGCACCAGGGCCTCGATGATGTGCAGCGCTAGGATCGGAATCGGGACCAGAAATCCTGCGACCAAGAGGATCAGCAGGGCCGCCATCTCGAGGCTCATCATGTTGCCGAACAGGCGGACTGCGAGCGCTATGATGCGGGTGATTTCACCCATCAGGTGAAACGGCAGCAGGATCGGGCTCGGCCGCAGATAGTGTGCCAGGTAACTGGACAAGCCCTGGCTGCGTATACCGAACCAGTGCGTCGACAGGAAAACCAGGATGGCCAGCGCGACAGTCGCCGAGAGGTCCGCGGTCGGGGAGGCCAAACCTGGCACCACACCAAGCAGGTTGGCAAGCACGAGAAAAATCCACAGCCCGCCGATGAATGGGAGCAGACGGTGCTCTTCGCCGGGTACGACCTGTGCAATGGCCTTTTCCTGGGTCAATACAATTCCCTCGATGAGCGTCTGCACAAGCCCTGGATTTTTTTGCAGACGCCTGCGCAGAAGGCCGCAAAGCAGCCAGATGGCGATCAGAATTCCCCAGGTGGTCACCACGGTGCGGGTTATCCCGAGCGGTCCGATGCTGAATACGATGACGGTTTCTTCCATTGACCTGGTCTTAGGGCTTTTGCTCGAAGCCGTTACTCTCGGATCAGCAGCCATGCGTTTACGGCGCCGATGACCAAGCCCAATAAGATCAGGCTCAGTGTCCACCGCATTGAATATCCCTCGAGCAGGCTGTCCAGCCAATGGCCCAGGTAGGCACCGCCGACCACTGGCAGGACGAATACCAGGCCGAGCGTGCCGAGATAGATGGTT